>CAMHPM010000360.1 GCA_946187025.1 uncultured Prevotellaceae bacterium | reverse complement strand
ACACGGTTGAAATCATAGCTCCACATGCCTTATTTCCAACCTCCGTCGGTGCATGGATTGGGGTCGATGACAGATGACAGATGACAGTTTTATTTCGAGGGGGTATGTATGTTATGCCTCAAGGTCTGTGCAATATTTCTCTTAAGTATTATTAATATAAATAAAATATAATAATAATATATATATAGTAAAAATAATAATATAATAAAAGCATACAAAGAATGCTATCAACTCAGAGATACAGAGACTGGGGGCTCAAAATAAAACTGTCATCTGTCATCTGTCATGGAGTGGCGAAAAAAGAGCCGTATTGCATGGAGTGCAGCATGGTGTACAGCATAGAGTGACTTGCACAGTAATGCTTCCACACTCGCATTTTTGATGTATTTCGCCTTACGCAATAGAAAAATGTAAGCATAAACCACGATTTTACTGCAATATCGTTGGGTAATTGGCAAAAAAGATGTAACTTTGCAACTCAAATCGACAAAGCAAGCTTTGACACAAACAGACAATACAACTGAATATGGAACAGATTACAGGCGCAGAGGCATTGATGAAATCGCTATTGAACGAAGGCGTGGAGACTCTTTTCGGCTATCCGGGAGGAGCAATCATGCCCGTATATGATGCCCTCTACGACTACAGGGACCGACTCAATCACATACTCGTGCGCCACGAACAGGGTGCAGTACACGCCGCACAAGGCTATGCCCGCGTGTCGGGCAAGGTGGGATGCGCACTCGTGACAAGCGGACCAGGAGCCACTAACACCATCACAGGCGTGGCCGATGCCATGATCGACTCAACACCGATGGTGGTCATCTGCGGACAGGTAGGAGCCGCCATGCTTGGCACCGACGCATTCCAGGAAGTCGATGTGGTGAACGTGACCAACCCTATATCGAAATGGAGCTATCAGATACGGCGTGCCGAGGATGTGGCATGGGCTGTGAGCCGTGCTTTCTACATTGCGCGCAGCGGGCGACCAGGCCCCGTGGTGCTCGATTTTGCCAAGAACGCTCAGACGGCATTTGTCGACTATCAGCCACAGAAGGTGGACTACATACGCAGCTATCAGCCAAAACCTGCCATCAACCAAGAGGCCATTGAGCAAGCTGCATACCTCATCAACCACTCCGACCGCCCACTACTGCTCGCAGGACAAGGCATCGAACTGGGCAATGCACACAACGAACTGCTTGCACTCGTTGAGAAAGCCGACATACCTGTGGGATGCACACTGCTCGGACTCTCCGACCTGCCATCCGACCACCGTCTGAACAAAGGAATGCTCGGCATGCACGGCAACCTGGGACCCAACGTACAGACCAACCAGTGTGACTTGCTCATCGCCGTCGGCATGAGGTTCGACGACCGTGTGACAGGCAACCTCGCCACCTATGCCAAGCAAGCCAAGATAATACATTTCGACATAGACCCGAGCGAATTCAACAAAAACGTGAAGGTGGATGTGGCTGTGCTGGGCGACTGCAAACAGACACTGACAGCTGTGACCGAGAAAGTACACCAGATACGTCACACCGAGTGGGTTAATTCGTTCGAAAAATACGAGAAAGAAGAAGACGAGAAAGTCATCGAGCGCGCCATACACCCCAAGGACGGACCGTTGCTCATGGCCGAAGTGATACGCCGAGTGAGCGAAGCCACAAACAACGAAGCCATCCTCGTGACCGATGTAGGTCAGAATCAGATGTTCGGATGCCGCTACTTCAAGTTTACCAAAGCCCACAGCGTAGTTACCTCGGGCGGATGCGGAACCATGGGATTCGGCCTGCCCGCAGCCGTCGGAGCCACATTCGGAGCACCCGACCGCACCGTGTGCCTCTTCGTAGGCGACGGAGGCCTGCAGATGACCATACAAGAGCTGGGCACCATCATGGAGCAACACTCGCCAGTGAAAATCATACTGCTCAACAACAACTACCTGGGCAACGTGCGCCAGTGGCAAGCCATGTTCTTCCGTCACCGCTACTCGTTCACACCAATGCTCAACCCCGACTACGAGCTCATTTCTCGAGCCTACGACATACCGGCAGCAACCGTCACTGAGCGCGACAAACTCGACGAAGCAATACAGACTATGCTCACGACCGAAGGCCCGTACCTGCTGCAATGCGCAGTGAAAGAAGAAGACAACATACTGCCTATGACCCCACCGGGAGCCGATGTCGATAAGATGATACTTGAAATAAAAGACAATTGAAGGGATGGACCCTCTCTGCCCTTTGGGCATCTCCCCCTTAATGGGGAGAAAGGCCTTCCGGATGGAAATAGTAAATGGTAAATGGTTAAACGGTAAATGAAATAACATGTTGAATCAGAACGATTGTAACGCATGCGGTAAATGCAAGGATATGGAGGAAAAGAACACAGAACTGTGTGAAAACCTCTACACCATACTTATATACTCAGAAAACACACCCGGTCTGCTCTCGCAGATATCGGCCATATTCACGCGTCGTCAAGTCAACATCGAAACCATCAACG
>CAMHPM010000359.1 GCA_946187025.1 uncultured Prevotellaceae bacterium | reverse complement strand
GGGACGGGGGAGGTTTATGGCCGACCCCACCACCCGAGGCACGCCCCTACACCCGCTGGTGGTGGCTGGGCAGCGCGGTGAACGAAGCCGACCTGCGTTACAACCTCACCGAATATGCCCGTGCAGGCATCGGCGGAGTAGAGATAACACCCATCTATGGCGTCAAAGGCAACGAAGCAAACAACATCGACTACCTCTCGCCGCGATGGATGCAGATGCTCGGCACAGTCGAACGGCTGTCGGCCCAACTCGGCATCGAAGTCGATATGGCCACCGGCACCGGATGGCCATTTGGCGGACCATGGGTGCCAGCCGAAGAAGCTGCAGCCAAACTCAAGGTCGAAAACGGGAAACTGCTCACCGACCGCACACGGCAGAAAGTGAAACGCGCCGCACCCGGGGGCGAGGGATTCGTCATCGACCACTTCGACCGTCGTAGCGTCGAAAACTACCTCAACCACTTCGACCAGGCATTTGCCGAGAGCGGCATAAAATACCCCCACACCTTCTTCAACGACTCCTACGAAGTGTATGGAGCCGACTGGACACCAAGCCTGCTCGACGAATTCAGCAAACGTCGCGGATACAAACTCGAAGACCACGTGGCCGACTTCCTCGGCACCTCCGAAAGCAGCGACGATGTGAAACGACGAGTCATGTCCGACTACCGCGAGACACTCTCCGACCTGCTCTACGAAAACTTCACATCCGTCTGGACAGAATGGGCACACCGGCATGGTGCCATCACACGCAACCAAGCACACGGCTCGCCTGCCAACCTCATCGACCTCTACGCCCGTGTCGATATACCCGAGTGTGAAGGATTCGGACTCTCCGACTTCGGAATACTCGGCCTCCGCACCGACCCAGGCATGACCAAGCCAAACTACTCCGACCTCTCAATGCTGAAATACGCATCGTCAGGAGCACACATATCGGGCAAGCGCCTCACATCGGCAGAGACATTCACATGGCTCACCGAACACTTCCGCACATCCTTCTCACAATGCAAGCCCGACTTCGACCTCATGATGGTGGCAGGAGTCAACCACGTCTTCTTCCACGGAAGCTGCTACACACCAAAGGACGACCCGTGGCCCGGATGGAAGTTCTACGCATCGATCGACATGTCGCCCACCAACAACCTATGGCGCGATGCACCCGCATTCTTCAAATACATCGAACGCGTGCAGACATTCATGCAACTGGGCGAACCCGACAATGACATACTCGTCTATCTGCCCTTCCACGACATGATCTACAACCAGCCCGGACGCCTCGTTCAGTTCGACATACATAGCATGGCCCAGCGCGCCCCACAGTTCATCCAGTCGATAAACAACATCATCCGCGCAGGCTTCGACTGCGACTACATATCCGACCGCTGCCTCATGACCACCAAGGCTGTCGGCAACCACGTTACAACCACCGGCCGCAACCGCTATGCAGCAATACTCATACCCGAAGTGACACACATGCCTCTGGCCACACTCACACACCTGCTCCGCCTCGCCACCGACGGCGTACCAGTCATCTTCATCGGCCACATGCCCGAAAGTGCACCCGGACTCAGCGGCCTCGCCATCCAGTCCACATTCGACGCAACCCTCGCCCAGCTGAAGTCAAAAGCCATCATCACCACCGACTACTCAGTCATCGACCGTTACGCCAAACCTGAATGTATGCGCACCGACCAAGGCCTCAGCATGATACGCCGTGCATGGGACAGCCGTTACATATACTTCGTTGCCAATCTCCAAGGCCGCAACATCGACGAGCACGTCAGCCTCGGTCGAGGCGGAAAATACGTCACCTTCTACAACCCCATGACTGGCGCTATAACCGCCACCACCAAGTCGGACACATCTGTGAGGCTGCAGCTGCGCTCAGGCGAAAGCATAATCATGGTCGTAGGCGGCAAGCCTGCAGACGGCGTCGAGCCACACCTCTACCTCACCGAACAGCCCCACAACGCCATCACACCAATCAACTGGCAACTCACATTCGTCGAGTCGCAGCCCCACACCATAAACAAGACCTACACCATGCACACACCACAGTCGTGGACCCTCCTCGGCGACCTTGAACTGACCGAGACCATGGCCACGGGCCTGTATAAAGCCAGCTTCAACCTGAGCCCTGCCAAGGCCGATGCAACCCGCTACATAATCGACCTGGGCGACGTACGCGAAACGGCACGCCTGCGCATCAACAACCACAAAGTCGCAACACTCTTCGCTGTGCCATACCGTGCCGACATCACTCCATACCTGCGCCAAGGGACAAACACAGTAGAAGTTGAAGTGACCAACCTCGGAGCCAACCGCATCGCACGCATGGACCGCGACAAAGTCGAGTGGCGCAAGTTTGAAGAAATCAACGTCGTTGACCTCAACTACAAAAACACACGCTACGACCGCTGGGCACCCGTACCATCAGGCCTGTGTAGCGAAGTGCGCATCATTCCTGCAACTGCCGAAAAGTAGTGTGGGCGCTGCAGAAGCAAACTTAAAA
>CAMHPM010000358.1 GCA_946187025.1 uncultured Prevotellaceae bacterium | reverse complement strand
ACCGAAGAACGAGTCTTTCTTGCTGTCGTTGAGGAAGTAAGGTTGCAGAGGACGTATCCAGTTCCAATCGACGGTTGCGAGGTCGATACCAAAGAATGTGCCAGTGATGAGACCACAGATAATGGTCATACCACCGAGACAGACACCAAGCAGGCCGTAGTTCTTCAATGCCGGTTTCATTATACAAACGGCAATGCTGATTGCCAAGATGATGGCACCATAACCTGCATCACCCATACAGAGGCCGAAGAACAGCATGAAGAACGGTGCAAACATCGGCAGTGGGTCGATGTCGTGATAATTAGGCAACGAATACATGCGCAGTATCGGCTCGAACAGGGAGCTGAACTTGTTGTTATGAATCTGTATTGGCACATTATCGTCGAACTCAGGTGCTGTAAGTTCGTAATAGACATGATTTGTGTCGAGATAATCTACCACAGCAGTATCTTTACCTTCTGGCACCCATCCCACAAGAAGACGTACGGCATCGCCGGCCAACGACTCGTGACTGAGGTGTACACGCGAAAGCGATATGTCGTTCTCATTGGCTGTCTGTCCCTTCAACAAAGTATCGCGATACTGTGCATCAACCGCCACCATGCGGTTGTGGGCATCGGTTATCTTTGCTACCAACTCATCTCTCTCTGTCTGGTAAGCCGACAGTTTCTTCACCGGCAACGATAGTTGCTCGGCTGTGATGTCAGGTGTGTCAGCAGAGAAGGTGACGAAATAGGTGTCCTTTGCACCAGCATTCACAGGTGTGGCGAAATACTTGTCGCGCCACTCTGGCTTGAAAAGCTTGGATGCACATACATAGAAATTGACTTTATAGCCTTGAGCTTCGATGAGCGAGAGCTTATCCCAGTCGATGTCGCCCCAAGGTTCGAGTGCCTCGATATCCTTCTCGACAGCATCCAGCTGATGCCTGAGCGACAGTTCTTCAGCACTGAGGTCTTCGACATATCGTATAATACCTTGAGGTGTCTTGTCGGAAATATCAAGAGCAACCTTTTCATCGGTCGGTTCGTATGCCTCACGAGCATAATCGAGCTCTTTCATTACGTTCTTGAAACGTGTATTAAGGTCGAGTGCTGCCTGAAGTTCATCGCTCGTAGCACCCTTCTGCAATTCCTCGATATGTACAACACCAAGGTTGCGAATAGCTGTCAAGAACGGTTCATATTCCTTTGCCGTGACAAGGAACGTGAGTTTCTTCATATTCTGAATCATACCTCATCCTCCTTTCCTTCTTCATCATCGTCATCAGCAAGCAGGGCATCGGCCTTGCGGCGCTTCTCCTGCAGCGATTTCAGAATCTTCTGCGACGACTTCGACAGGTTCTCCTCGTCTTCCATGAAGCGTTTTATCTTGCGTACTGCTTCCTGGAATCCCGGTATCTGCACCTTCTCAAAGAGGTTCACCTTCTGTGTGGTCTTGCGGCGTGCATGGTCGAGCAGTCCGAGCTTCGCCATGACGAACTCGTGTTCGACCGCAGTCTTTGCAAGGCCTTGCAGCAGGTTGATGCCGTCGAAATACCATTTAGGAGCGCTGAACAGACCGAACGGCTGCACTTCGAGACGGATATTGGTGAGGATTGGCACACGTACGCCTGCTATTTTCTTCACATCCATCTCTACGTCCTTGAGTGCCACGAGCGATGTGTCGAACTCGCCCCACAAGGCATACATGGATTCATAGCCTTGAATCTGGCGTTCCAGTTCCTTGTCGAGCGCAGCAGCATCTTCCTTGCATTTCTTCACCTCAAGACGCAACGCCGTCTCCTTGCTCTTGATGATAGGCAAGGTACGCTGTCGCATCTTCAGCTGCTTCTCTATCTGCTGAAGCGATGTCTTATTATATTGAAACTTAATCGCCATTTAGTTTTTCCAATAGATGTCGGTGAATTCCTTCTTAATGTTGACTTCCTCGAGTTTGAAATACTTTTGGAAGAGTGTCCATGTGACGTCGAGCATCTCGGTGGTGTCGAGATCGACATCTATGGCGAGCAACTTGTCGGCATAATCCTTTGCGAAGTCGAGACAGCGGTTGTCGTAGTCGGTGAGGTCGAATCCGTTCTCGAGTTTGGTCTTTGCATTGGCTGCATCGGAATACAGACGAATGGCGGCATTCATCACCTGACTGTGGTCCTTGCGTGTCTTCTTTCCTGCCACAAGTTGTTTCAGACGTGAGAGCGAACGGAATGGATCGACGATGACCTTTCCGATATCGGAGTCACGACGCAGATAGAGCTGACCCTCGGTGATGTAACCGGTGTTATCGGGCACTGCATGTGTGATGTCACCACCCGACAGTGTTGTAACGGCGATGATGGTGATTGAACCACCTCCTGCCTCGTCGGGGAATTGCACTGCTTTCTCGTAGATTTTCGCAAGGTCGGAATAGAGCGAACCTGGCATTGAGTCTTTCGAAGGAATCTGGTCCATACGGTTCGACACGATAGAGAGCGAATCAGCGTATGAAGTCATATCGGTAAGCAACACAAGTACCTTCTCGTGCTTCTCTACAGCGAAATACTCGGCAGCAG
>CAMHPM010000357.1 GCA_946187025.1 uncultured Prevotellaceae bacterium | reverse complement strand
CCTCGTGCCAGTCAGCATCGAGGAGCAACTCATCTGCTTCGCCGACAAATTCTTCTCGAAGACACGCCCCGACGAAGAAAAGACCGTGGAACAAGCACTGCGAAGCATTGCAAAATTTGGAGACGAGTGTGCAGAAAAGTTCAACCGATGGAGTCAAATATTCCTCTGATAACACCCATTTAAGATTATTTAAGACTAAATCTGAGCCAACCCCATCCCTATGTCGTCAATTTGTAGTAACTTTGCAGACTGCAAAGTTACGTATCACTGCGTAGCTTGTGCAAATTGGATATAAACAGGCATTACGACTTGAACAAGAAAATACACATATTGCTCATACTACTGCTTGCCATCGTATCAATGGCGCAAGCTGGTCGATACGTACCACATGGTACGGATGCCGCCTGCAATATATGCGATACCATATCACCACTCGACGCCGACACGATAGTCCCATCAGTGGCCGACAGTGCCGGCCAGCAGATACTGGGCAAAGAAGCCACACAGCAGCTGTCGGACCTCGACACACTGCGCATGAAGTTCGACCGCGAACATGGAATCGGGGTCATAGACCGCAACAGTGGCAAGTCGCGCGCCATACAATGGAACGACTCGATTGCAGCAGTCGAAGACTCAATACAGAAAACAAAGAAGAAAAGCGCACTCGAAGCTCCGGTCGCATACGAGGCCAAAGACTCCATCGTGTTCTTCCTGGGATCGAAGAACGCATATCTGTATGGCGACGGAAAAGTGAACTATCAAAACCTGGAACTCACGGCCGAACTCATCTCGATGAACATGGACAGCTCCATTGTCCACGCAACCTATGTTCAAGACTCAATCGAGGGCAAAGTGGGCCGGCCGGTTTTCAGCCAAGGCGAAGACAACTACCTCATCGACAGCATCAGCTACAACTTCGAGACCCGAAAAGGCTTCATGCATAATATATACACCATCACCGAAGCCAACAACGAACAAGGATTCATAACCAGCGACCAGGCAAAGAAGGGAGAAGGCGACGAGTCATACCTGTATAAAGGCACCTACACCACCTGCGACGAGGAACACCCACACTTCTACATACGCATGTCGCGAGCCAAGGTACATACCGGCAAAAGCGTGTTCTTCGGTCCGGCATGGCTTGTTGTCGAAGATGTGCCGCTACCACTTGTCGTGCCGTTCGGCTTCTTCCCATTCACACACAAATACCAGTCGGGATTCATCATGCCAAGCTATGGCGACGAGTCGTCGCGCGGATTCTACCTGCGCGATGGCGGCTACTACTTTGCCATAAACGACCACGTTGACCTGCGACTCACCGGCGAAATATTCACAAAAGGGTCGTGGGGACTCGGCATACAAACCACCTACCGCACCCGTTACAAATACTCAGGAAACTTCTACTTCAACTACCAGGTGACCAAGGACGGCGAGAAAAACATGCCCGACTACAATGTAGTGAAGAACTTCAAGTTGCAGTGGTCGCACCGTCAGGACTCGAAGGCAAACCCCAACAGTTCATTCTCGGCCAGCGTGAACTTTGCAACACAAAGCTACGAGCGCAACAACCTGTCGAGCCTCTACAACCCCACTTCATATTCACAGAGCACACGCACATCGAGTGTGAGCTATTCACACACATTCGACCGCATCGGGCTTTCGGTGGCAACCAGCTTCAATGTGTCGCAAAACATGCGCGACTCTATCATCTCACTCACCTTGCCAAACCTCAGCCTGTCGCTCAGCCGCTTCTACCCTTTCAAGCGCAAACATGTCGCAGGCAAGGAACGCTGGTATGAGAAGATAGCCATGAACTACAGCGGTACACTCTCAAACAGCATATCGACCAAGGAAGACAAGGTGCTGCATTCCAACCTCATCAAAGACTGGCGCAACGGAATGAAACACAGCATACCGATATCAGCATCGTTCAATGTCCTGGGGTATATCAACGTCACACCATCGTTCAACTACACCGAACGCTGGTACACCAACCGCATTGAGCAAAGGTGGAACACAGCCCGGCAAGCCGTAGAGCGCGACACGATATGGGGTTTCAACCGCGTATATAACTACAACCTGTCCATCTCGGCCAGCACACGTCTCTATGGATTCTACACCCCGAACCGCAAGATATGGGGCGACAAGATACAGAAGGTGCGCCACGTCTTCTCACCATCAATCAGTTTCAGCTACGCCCCCGACTTCGGTGCCAGCCGCTATGGATATTGGAAGACCTACACCAAGACCGATCTCGACGGCAACGTGAGCCTTGTGGAGTATTCGCCCTACTCCAATTCGCTGTACGGTACAGTGTCGAAAGGTAAGACCGGTTCCATCTCGTTCGACATGTCAAACAACATCGAGATGAAGATAAGGGATTCGAACGACAGTTTGAAGAAAGTGACGATTATCGACGAACTGGGAGCCAGCCTTTCATACAACCTGTCGGCCAAGAGCAAGCCATGGAGCGACCTCTCCACACGTCTGCGCCTGAAGTTTGGAAAGACCACATTCAACATCAATGCAGTGTTTGCCACCTATGCCTATGAAT
>CAMHPM010000356.1 GCA_946187025.1 uncultured Prevotellaceae bacterium | reverse complement strand
CAAAGTATGAAAAAACAGTTTATTTTTTAATAATGAATAGCGGGTGTTAGGGCTTTCGAGCTCGGTGTTTCGGGCTTGCGAGTATATACGTAAGAGGTTGCGCGTATATACGTGAGGACATGAAGGTATATACATAAAGGACTGAAGGTATATACGCTCAGATAGGAATTCATCGGCGAGGAGCTAGCAATTCAATGAAGAGGAGCTAGCTGTTCAATGGAGAGGAGCTAGCAATTCTATGGAGAGGAACTAGCTGTTATTCCGGCAACCTGCCTCTAACAGCAGACTGCCGGAATGGTGACTGTGGTTGTATCAGTAATCAATATCCGAAGATATCGGCCAGTGATACCCTGTTTATTGTTCCAAGTGTTGACAACTTATCCATATCAAGGTCAGATTCGTCGCCAAGTATGAGATACTTATATGTCCTTCCATTGATATTTGATTTCTGGAAGTTGATTACATCTTGCAGTGTCATGGCCGATACTTTGTCGTAGATATCGCGATTGATGTCGTAGTCGAGTCCGTGACGACGAGCAGAGATGAAGCTGGTGAGCACACCCATCTTGATGGTCCTCTCGGTAGCAATGCGCTTCAGTATTGCATCTTGTGCCAGTCGGAATGCCGACTCGCTCTGTGGCATGTTGACGAGTATGTCGTGGAATGTATCGAGACAGTCAGGCAACTTGTCGTTCTGTGTGATGATGTATGTATAGAACGAGTTGTGTGCATCCTTATATGCACCATTGGTATAGTATGCCGATGCGCTGTAAGCCAGTCCGCGTGCCTCGCGCAGTTCCTGGAACACTATGGCATTCATACCGCCACCAAAGTATTCGTTGAACATCGTGACTGCAGGCACAAGTTCAGGACTATATGTCTGCGAATTGGCCGAGAACATGGTCATGTAGGTGTTTTTAGCTGTGTATGGAGCAATATACACTTCATTCTCAGGAGTCTCAACCACCTCGTAGTCGTCGTTTGCAGCGAGTTTGACAGGATTTGCCGCCATGTCGTGGTTGGCCTCGATGAATGTAGTGAAGTCGGCCTGTGTGAGTGGTCCGTAGTAAACGATGGTCTGTTCGTAGTTCTTGAGGTTGGATATGGTGTCGAGCAACTCTTGCGGGTCGATGGCCTTAAGTTCGTCAGCACTGAATATGTTGGTGTAGTCGTTCTTAGGACCATATATGCCCCAAGCCCTGAGACGTGCGAAACAGTTCTGCTGATTATGCTTTGCATCGTCACGTGCCTTGAGGATGTCTGCCACCATATTGTCGTAAACAGCCTGATCGACTGTTGCATCGTGCATCCAGCTCTCGCATAAACGCACTGCATCTTCCATGTTTTCTGCCAGACCCGACACGCTGATAACCGTCTCGTCGGTCTGTGCACTGATGCTTACGTTACATGCCAATCGGTAGAGCTCGGCCTGGAACTCTTCCGGAGCGAGGTCGGATGTACCAAGGTATCCAATGTAGTTTGCAGCAAGGTCGATATGTCGGTCGGCCTTGTCGCCGCGGTTGATGCGGTATTGTATGTTGAAGAGCTTGTTCGATGTGTTTTGCTTATAAAGCAGTTCGTTGCCGTTTTTGAGTGTGGCACGGCTCATATCTTTATCGTAATCCACAAATGTAGGCTCGATTGGTTTCACCTTGGTGTCGAGTATATCCTGCACAAACTGGCTGGTCTTGTCGCGGTTGGTCTCGATTGGCGATATAGCTGGCTTCTCGATCTTCTTCTCGTTAGGGTCAACACCTTGATGTTTGTATATACAAGCATATCCGTCGGTGAGGTTTTCCTTGGCAAATGCCACGAGGTCTTCCTTGGTTATCTTGCTCAGTCTGTCTATGCGTCCCACTTCGTCCTTCCATGCAGTTCCGTTTACAAACGACTCTACAAACATCGTTGCACGACTCTCGTTGCTTTCGAGTTCGTTCATGAGGTTGAGCTTCATGTTGTTGATGATTGCTTCCAGCAAGCTTTCGTCAAACTGTCCTGCTTTCACCTTCTCTATTTCGTCGAGCATGATGTTACGCACCTCCTGCAATGTCTGGCCCTGCTTAGGATAGGCCAGGGCCAAGAGCATGGAGTAGTCGCTCATGGCGTATGTGCCTGCTCCTGCAGCCAGCACGGTCTGAGCCTGATTGAGGTCGATATCGAAGAGTCCGGCCTTGCCGTTCGACAGCAACTGCTCGATGATTGTAAGGTAGTCGGCAGAAGCATCTTTCTTGCCAGGGAAGGCCCATGCAAGCACTGTCTCCTCCTGTTCCGGTCCGTATATGTCGCGTTCAACAGGTTCTGTAAGCCGTTTCACTTCCTTTGGCAGGGCATCGTGCAAGGCTTGTATATCTGGGTTTGGTGTCCAGTCGCCGAAGTATTGATTGATGATATCGACCACTTCATCGGGATCGAAGTCACCACTCATACATATTGCCACGTTGTTTGGCACATACCAGCGGGCGAAATGTTCTTTTATTGTCTTAATCGACGGGTTCTTCAGGTGCTCCTGAGTTCCGAGCACGGTCTGCTGTCCGTAAGGGTGATTAGGGAAGAGC
>CAMHPM010000355.1 GCA_946187025.1 uncultured Prevotellaceae bacterium | reverse complement strand
TTAATGCGACAATTATGAATGTACAAATAAATTTTCGAGAATATATAAGAAAAACCTTGAGTTTGTGGGAAAATAAACTTGAGTTTGTGGGGAAAAAACCTTGCGCTTGTATAATAAAACCCTTGAGACTGCACAGTAATTCTTTAATTTGTGGTTCAAATTATATAATTTGCACGACAAATTTAATAATTTGTGCTCACGATTTATTTAATTTGCACCACAAATTAAAGAATTCTTCTGCACTCACAACAAAATTTATCTACGTGTGAGGCAAAATTCTTATATGTGTGCAGATAAATAATATAACATCATTAGCAAGAAACTGCAGCTGCAAACCGACGGTTTCTCACAAACAAAGGCTTGCAACCATCACAAATCGGATGATTACAAGCCCTTGTTACAATGTTGAAATATGATAAACTTATTTCTTTATGTTAGCCTGCTCAAGTCCGTAGCCGCGTTTCTTGTCTTCGAGTTTGAGCATGAATGCAATGACAATCGATATAATTCCACACACGGCGAAGATGGCCATCGATGTCGTATAGTCGGTCACGTCGTTGGTTGTATTTGCCTGATTCACCTTACCGATGAGGATTGGCACCATCGAAAGGCCTATATTCTGAATGTAGAATATTACGGCATAGGCGGTGCCGAGCAGCTGCATCGGGATTATCTTAGGCACCGATGGCCACATGGCTGAAGGCACGAGGCCGAAGGCGATACCCAGCAGAATCATGGCTGCAATGGCCACTGCAACGGCTGTGATGCCCGGGATGGCGAAGATGCAGTGAACCACGGTGAGTATGATTGAACCAATGACCATCAGCGTTGCACCCTTGCCATAGCGGTCGTAGATGGAACCGAAGAATGGTGTGAGGAATATTGTGCCGAACGGAAGCATGGCTGGTATGAGGCCAGCCACTTCGGGATCGATGCCATATTTAGTAACCATGAGCTTGGTTGCAAATTTGAGGAATGGGAATACACCTGCATAGAACATGAGGCAAAGCAGGGTGATGAGCCAGAAGCCCTTGTTGGCAAAGATGAGCTTGAGGTCGGCAAAACGGAATCCTTCTTCTGGTTCGGCTGAAGCAGCGCTTGCTTTCTCCTTGTCGAACTTCTTATCCATCACACAGTAAACGAGGTAGCTGACCAATCCGGCGCAAAGCAGCGATGCACCGAGGCCTACTGATGCCGACACACCGCCGAACTGCTGTGCAAACGGCAGTGCAAGTGCCAGTGCTCCGGCAGTTCCGATACGTGCCAGTGCTACCTGAAGGCCCATTGCAAGTGCGAGTTCGTGACCAGTGAACCACTTCACGATTACTTTCGATACAGTGATACCTGCTATTTCACAACCAACACCGTAGATAGCAAAGCCAAGGCAGGCGATGATGACCTGCATAGGGTAGCCAAACATTTCGCCTTCGAAATCGTTGCCTACTGCATACCACTTGATGAGCGCACCGCCAAACATAAGGCCTGTGGCCATGATGCCTGTGAAGCGGATGCCAAACTTGTCGAGAATGATGCCTCCGAAGAAAAGCATGAGGAGGAATACGTTGAAGAATCCGTAGGAACCGGAGAAGAATCCGTAGTCGTCGGCACTCCAACCAAGGCCTACGCCGTCAGCACCCTTGGCTGCGGTGAGCATTGGCTCGAGCGGAGACATTACGTCGGTGAAGAAATATGCGAACATCATTGTGAACGACACGATGATGAGGGCGGTCCAGCGAGCTGCCTTCGACTCGCTGAGCATTTGTTGAAGTTTTTCTGCCATGATTATTGTATTGTTAAGTTAGTGCATTTTGATTACTTGGAGCTCTTCAGCCAGCGGTCGAGCCAGTCGAAGTATGTGCGCTGCCAAAGCACACCGTTCTGTGGATGGAGCACCCAGTGGTTTTCGTCAGGGAAGATGAGCAGCTCGGCCTCTATGCCACGCATACGTGCTGCATTGAATGCCGACATACCTTGAGTGGCATTGATGCGATAATCCTTCTCGCCGTGGATGCAGAGGATTGGTGTGTCCCACTTGTCAACAAATCGGTGTGGAGAGTTTTCGTAAGTCTTGGCGGCACGTGCAGTGCGGTCTTTGTTCCAATAAGCATCGTCGTACTCCCAGTTCGAGAACCAGTTCTCTTCTGTCTCGGTGTACATGGCTTCGAGGTTGAACGCTCCATCGTGTGATATGAAGCACTTGAAACGGCCGTCGTGATGTCCGGCAAGATAATAAACAGAGAAGCCTCCGAACGAAGCACCTACAGCTCCCATGTGGTCGCGGTCAACGTATGGCAGGTTCTCGGCTGCATCGTCGATTGCAGCAAGATAGTCGTTCATGCACTGACCTGTCCAGTCGCCCGATATCTCTTCAAGCCACTCCTGACCGAAGCCGGGAAGTCCGTGACGGTTTGGAGCAATGATTACATATCCTTGCGATGCCATTATCATGAAGTTCCAGCGATACGACCAGAACTGGCTTACAGGGCTCTGAGGTCCGCCTTCGCAGAAGAGCAGGGTAGGGTACTTCTTCGTCGGGTCGAAGTGTGGCGGCTTCACAATCC
>CAMHPM010000354.1 GCA_946187025.1 uncultured Prevotellaceae bacterium | reverse complement strand
CTAAAAGTACCGACCGCCTCACAGAGCGAGTTGTGCTTATGGTAGAGGCAGGTCAGTTGTAACTGGTTTTTATTCGTTGGCTGATGAGAAGAGCACCTGTATGATGGTCTGCCCCACAGCCTTCAGTGTATTGGTATCAATATGCTGCATATCATCATTAACGGTATGCCATGTCGGTCCAAACGAACTTGCCTTACAATTAGGATAGTGAGAAATGATATCAATGGTTTTTAAACCCGTCTGATTGACATAAACATGGTCGTCGGTAACAAAGCCTGCTTGCTCACGCACGAAATAGGAACTATATCCTACAGCCTCTGCTGCATTCCATACTCTCCCCACCACGTCGGAGGCATATTTCATAGAAATACTTTCCTGATAAAAACTTGCACCTTGGCCTCCTACCATGTCGAGCAGGATGCCAAACATTGGTTTTGAACCTTTGGGCTGATAATTGTTTGCCCAATACTTTGAACCCAAGCACCACGTGTCCTCTGTACTATTATCTTCCCACTGAGGCACACCACAGTCCTCAGCGTCGAAGCATACAAAATCGACACCTAAGTTGAGACTGTCATTGAGGCTCAAAAGCCTTGCCACCTCAAGCATAACAGCAACACCACTGGCACCATCATTGGCTGCCATGACGGGTTTACGCCAGTTGGCTGAATCGGGGTCGTTGTCGGCCCAGGGCCTACTATCCCAGTGTGCGCATAGCAGGATGCGCCGTGTGGCATCAGGATTACTTCGGGCAATGATATTGGTGGCATTATACATCGTACCATCATAGCCAGTGAGTGCAGCATTTTGCAGTTCCACATCACATCCCATCTGTTTGAATTTCTCTGCTATCCACTTGCCACATTTTTCATGGGCATCACTGTTCATAATGCGTGGCCCAAACTCACATTGTACCGCACAGTAGGCATATGCACTATCGGGATTGAACTGCGGCCCTACTGGGGTAACGATATCATTCGATGTCACTATCACCTCATTTTTCTTTTTACACGAAGCCGCTGTCAGCATCATGTATGCCAAGGCGACACAACCTAATAATTTTATAGTCTTTGTCATCGATTTAATTTAATACACTTTGTACTTGTGCCATCACCCGGAGCCAGTTGCCGCCCCATATTTTTTGGATGTCGCGCTCACTATACTTATTTTTCAGCAATGCCAAGGTGAAATTCAGCATCTCGGATGAACTTGCCAACCCTCGCACACCACCATCGCCATCAAAGTCGGTGCCTAACCCCACATGGTCTATTCCCATAATCTTCACAGCATGGTTGAGATGCTCGATGGCATCGCGGATGGTTGCCTCGCCATCGGTACGCAGGAAGCCAGGATATAACGTAATATGGGCCACCCCGCCCTTTTGTGCCAAGGCACGCAACTGCTCGTCGGTGAGATTGCGGGGAACGTCGCACAATGCCCTACAACTGCTATGGCTACATACAATAGGCATTTTGCTGATTTCCAACGCATCAAAGAAGCTACGCTCATTGGCATGACTGAGGTCCACCATGATACCATTGCGGTTCATCTCACGGATTACCTTCTCTCCAAATTTACTGACGCCATCGTTGGTATTGCACCCTTTGGCACTGTCGCAGACGTCGTTGTCGCCATTGTGGCAGAGGGTGATATACACCACACCTCTTTGTGCAAAATGCTTCACATTGGCTACATCATGGTTGAGAGCAATAGCATTCTCAATGCCGAACATAATGGACTTACGTCCTTTACGTTTATCTTCATAGAGGTCGGCCGGCGTGCGGGCCAGACTGATATATTTGCGGTTGCTGCGGACAATAGCCTCGATTTTGTCGAAGATAAAATCGGCATACTCCATGGGAGTGCTCACATCGAAAGCCACTTTCGACGAGAATGCCTCTCCCATCTTGGGCTGTGGCAGATAAGCAGCCATAATGACGGCATTTTGCCGCCCTTCGGTCATCTTATGCAAATCAACAAGGATTCTGGGGTCGCGCTGGTCAAACTTGATATCCTCATGGAAGAACATCGGTGTGTCGCAATGTGTATCGAGAGTTAGGATGCGGTCGTGCATCGACTTGGCCAGTCGGAAATTGCTTGCCTGTGCCACCAGCCAAGCGAATAAGGGCAGCCCCTCTTGCTCCATGCACTCTGGATGCCACTGCACACCCATGATGGGTTTGAATTCGTTGCTCTCCATCGCCTCTATCACACCATCGGGTGCCGTAGCAGTGACACGGAATCGTTTCCCTACGTTATCCACAGCCTGATGATGAAATGAGTTGACGTATAATTTCTCACTCTTATATATTCTGTACAACGCACTGTCTTTCTCCACTTTCACACTGTGAGTGAGTAGGTTGCGGTCGCCGTCTTGCGCATGCTTGATACGCTTAGGTTTGGCCACGGGGACAGGCTCCTGCTCATTACGCTTCGACTTTTTCTTATCTGGCACCTCCACGGGTGT
Source organism: uncultured Prevotellaceae bacterium (assembly GCA_946187025.1). GTDB lineage: Bacteria > Bacteroidota > Bacteroidia > Bacteroidales > Bacteroidaceae > Colivivens. The sequence continues at coordinate 99 of CAMHPM010000354.1, read as the reverse complement.
TTCGGGTGTGCTTTCCTCTGTCTCGATATCCTGCATGACATGGCCATCGAGTGCCACGGCAAGTGCCTGAATACCACGACAGATACCTAAAATCGGTAT
>CAMHPM010000353.1 GCA_946187025.1 uncultured Prevotellaceae bacterium | reverse complement strand
ACAGAAGTGCTGGTTGAAGTATATATTTTCACTTGCAAGCACAGCCTCGCTTCCTACGTAATTAGGGTACATACGTTCCCATCCGCGTGGCAGTGTGCAGCCATGGAATATACACATGAGGCCGTTGTCGTCGGCATCGGAGAGGATAGCTTCATATAGGCGCATTGTCTCCTGCTTGTCGCCACCGAAGAAATCGACCTTGATGCCCTTCACCCCGATTTTGTTCATCCACCGCATCATCTGTTTGCGCTTGATTGGTTCCGACATATAATGTACAGGTCCCTGCTCAATGTCGTTCCACCATCCGCTTGAGCTCCACCACAGGAACACATCCACACCTTGGCTTTGAGCATATTTCACAAGTTCCTCCATGCGTTGGAATCCAATGTTGGTGTCCCACCAGTTGTCGATAAGCACATATTCATATCCCATCGACTTAGCCAGCTTGATGTATTCCACCTGGTCATTGTAGTTGATGGAGTTGTCTTGCCATACAATCCACGACCATGTACCGCGGCCGAACTTGTAGTTATGTGTGGTTTCATATAGAGGAGCTACATTGTCCCAAGGAGCAGTGGTTTCCACAATTGGTTCCAGTGTGGTTCCAACCGTTATCGTGCGCCATGCCGTGTGTCCTGGCAGAGAGAATGCCGGCTCTACAGTCCCGTTACCGTTATTCTCCTCTGGCATAGGGAATGCGATGGTATATAAGTTTCCATCTTTCAGGTCGCTCAGACGGCTGCCGCAGTAGTGGCTGTCAACACCTGTTTCGCTTATGAGCACCCATCCGTCGGTGCCCACCTTAAACAAGCACGGGAATGTATATCCACGATGATATTGCGAAGGCTGACTCATAGGTGCATCGAGTTTGTATTCCTCCTCATAGCTTGGTTTCGTACGTTTCCAACCAATCATTGCAGTGCTTTGCGGAGTGAGGAATGTGGTTGTCTGTTGTGGCAGACGGAATCCCGTGGTTTCTTCGCGAATCACGATGCTACCCGTCTCGCCTACTTTTGCCACATCATAGCGGAATGCTACGTCGTTGTTGCTCACACGGAATGTGATGGCAAACGTGTTGCGACGTCCTGCTCTAAGGTTCACCTTCAGCTCATTGGCCACATACTGCACCTGGCTCACCTTCGAACGGTCGAGCTTGTAGGTCTCGTCTATTTTTTCTTCCTTCGTGTCAATCAGCGAGAGGTCCTTCGAATAGTCGCCGATGTTGGCAACGAAACCGAGCGGCGAGTCGAGCATGAGCTTACGCCCGTCGTATTCTATGTTATATACCGGACGCCCTTCCTTGAGTTCGAAATTAACTTTCAGGCGTTGATCGGGGCTTGTAATAGAGGCTGTTTGTGCAGCCGACATACATGGTTGCAGGGTGGCAATTGCTGCAACGGTAAGTGATTTGATGAGGAACGATAATTTCATAATAATTTTATAATATTAGCATTTTATAAACCTCCCCCACATCCTCTTCTAAAAAAGGATAGGCCATGGGGGTCTTACTATTTCACCAGTAGCGGTCTGTACGCTTCCAATGCTTTGTGAGCTATTTCTACTGCTTCGTCCATGGTACACTGCAAGTTTCCGCCCGCCGCATTCAGGTGTCCGCCTCCACCGAAAAACTCGGCAGCCATGCGGTTGGCTGGGAAGTCGTCCACCGATCGCAACGAGAACAAGATGCGAGGCTTCTCCGTGTCTTCGCGCAGATACATCGACAGCTTCATGCCGCGAATCTCGAGCGGCATATTCACCACACCCTCGGTGTCACCTTTCAGATACGTGAACCGGCTGAGTTCGTCGCGAGTCAGGGTGAACATCGACGCATGAAGTACTGGAAATACCTGCAATTTTTCCGACAGTATATAGCCCAGCAGACGGAAACGCGCCTCGGTATAGTTGTTGTATATCAGTCGGTTTATCCTGTCTTTGTCTATGCCCTTGCGCAGCAGCTCCGACAGGATGATATATATATCGGGGTCGTTGGCGTTGTACGAAAACTTACCCGTGTCGGTACACATTCCGGCATAGAGGTCTTCGGCACCGGCCTTCGTCAGCTGACCGAATCCTCCGATTCCATGTATCACGCGGAACACCAGCTCGCAAGTGCTGCTGGCATCAGGATAAGAGATGGTGAGGTTGCAGAACCGCTTTGGCTGCAAGTGGTGGTCAATCATCATCTTCCTTGCATTCGATGCAACAATGGGCACAGCCAGTTCCTCGAGGCGGGCTGGCTCGTTGATGTCGAGACACACGATGAGGTCGGCACACGATATGTAGGTCTTGGCCTGAGCCCTGTGGCGGTCGAACTGAATGATGCGGTCGGCACCCTCCATCCAATGCAGGAAGTCGGGGAAATAGTTTGGCACAATCACCGTAACCTGTTTTCCCTTCTTCTTCAGATACTCAGCCAATCCGAGCGACGAACCGATTGCATCGCCGTCGGGCTGAACGTGCGCCGTGATTAAAATTTTATTCGCGGCCAGAATTCTCGTCGCCGCTTCTTTGAGCGTTATCATCATTTTTAAAATCTCGATTTTTATTATTCAAATTTTCGATTAAATAAC
>CAMHPM010000352.1 GCA_946187025.1 uncultured Prevotellaceae bacterium | reverse complement strand
GAATTGGTCAGACCTCCTGCCTGCAGAACTATGTCTTCAAGTGTGGTTCCGTCGGCATATTGGTAGATGCCTGGATAGAGCACTTCTCCGCTTATCTTGATGGTCTTGCTCGTGATGTTGTCGCTACGGCTCGGTATGAATACCACGTCGTTCTTCTGCAACGGTATGTCGGCCACGGTGCCGTTGAGCAGTCCTTCTATATCAAACGATATGACTTCGAGTGTCATGTCGGGACGCTGGCGGTGCATGATGCCTCGTGCTGTTAATGCAGTCCCTCGGCCGCTTTTATGAGTCCGCGCACGCTGCTTATTTCGCCTCCCATCTGGAACATGCCCGGATGATATACGGCTCCACGTACTTCCACCATGTTTGAGTAGCGTGCCACGATTGAATCTACGTATATGGAGTCGCCGTCGGAGAGTCGGAAACCGTTCATATCGAACTCTTCGATGGTGTGTATTGAATATTCTGTTCCGCTCTTGCGTATCAGTCTCACATTCTTGCGATAGGCATCGCCGGCAAATCCGCCCGAATACTTGATAACTGATGCAACGCTCTCGGTAGGTTTCATTTCGTAGAACATTGGTCGTTTCACACGGCCTTTCACTCTCACGAGGCAATCGTATGGGCCAACCGACACGATGTCGTTGTCTTGCAGGCGCACGTCGCCTGATGCGTTTCCGTTGAGTATGTAGTCATAAACGTCGATCGATGCAATCTGCCGGCCCGAGCGATAAACTCGTATATCGCGTAGTGTACCGATGTCGCTTATTCCGCCTGCTGCATACAGGGCATTGAATGCTGTACAGAGCGAGTTCATCGTGTAGGTGCCTGGCACTTTCACTTCTCCAATCACTTGCACGGTTATTGAGCGTGTATTGCCGACACTGAGGCTGATGTCGGAGTCGGCATAGTATCGTCCGAGCCGCGACTTCAGTTGTCCGTTGGCTTGTGCCACGGTCATTCCGCCCAGCTTGATAGGGCCTACGCCTGGTATGGTGACGGTTCCGTCGGGCGATATGGTGCCTTCGAATGTTTCCTGCGATGCACCCCATACGTCGATAATGACGGCATCGCCTGCTCCCAGACGGTAGTTGGCTGGTGTTGCGATGTTCATGTTTGGCTGGAACGACAGCTGTGGTGTGTTGAATATATTGTGTCCGAAGATTTGGTCTTCTGAATCAAACATGTTGCGGTAATATACGAGCGAGTCGATATCGAGGAATGCGATGTCGTTGTTCATCATCTGCCGACGCTCGTCGTAGGTGTATCCTCCCTGTCCGTTGTTGCCACGGGCCAGGCTGCGCACCATGTAGTTGTTTTGCTGCTGATATTGCTCGCCTGCCAGTTGCTGGTTGGTTCTCAGTCGCGACTGGGTGACTGTGGTGTTTTGTCCGTTGAGGTCAACAGCTCCCAACTGGCTTTTCTCGGCTTCCATGTTCTTGCGTATGCGTTGCATCTGCTGCATGGTCACACCGCGCTGCAACAGTTTTGATGCAATCGTGGCTTGGTCCGAACCACGTGCCTGCTGTTCTGTAACGAATTTGATAACCTGGGCATCGGTCATGGTCTGTGCCTGGAGGTTGGCCATGGGAATGCCCAAAAGGATTAGCATCAGTATTACGGTCAGTTTCTTTATCATTGTCTGTCGGTTTAGTCGTATTTATATAACGCAAAATTCCTCCCTGTGAGGAGGACTTGCACTTTGTTTTTTTGTTTATATCTTCTTTCCGCCTATCACACAGCTCAAGGTCTCGCAGATGATGCTCAGGTCGGTCCAGACGCTGCGTGTCCGCAGGTATTCCAAGTCCATGTCGAGTCGGCGTATCATCTTCTCCATGGTGTCGGTGTAGCCGTTGTGCAGGGTTGCATTCGACGTCACTCCCGGACGGCTTATGTAGAGGTCGGTGTAGTCAGGACGCAGCTCCAGGATTTGGTTTATGAAGTATTCGCGCTCTGGCCTGTAGCCCACGAACGACATGTCACCTGTCAGTACATTCAGGAGTTGCGGCAACTCGTCGAGATGGTGTGAACGGAGGAAGCGGCCCACCTGAGTCAGTCGGTCGTCTTGCTCCTGGGCAAGTTGCGGACCTTCGTTTTCGGCCGTCACCTTCATCGTCCTGAACTTCCATATCCTAAACACTTTTCCGTGTCGGCCCACCCTCTCCTGACGATAGAATATTGGGCCTTCTCCCTCAATCAGTTGTGCCAGACAGATGACGAGACATAGTGGCATCGTACATATTATTCCTACTACTGCTCCGCAAAAGTCGAACACACGCTTGATGGCGCGCCCGATTGCCGTCATTCCGTCTTTGGTTCTTATATTATCCGATTCTCTCTTCATTATATAATTCACCTGGCACCCGCAAGTGATGCCATCAGCCATGTCTTGTTACGCAATTCTGTTATAAGAAACGCAACTATATGGCTATTTATTGTGAAACTTCTTAAAAAAAACTTAATTTTTTGTATCTCTCCCTGCCGAAGGCTGGATGATGATAACTGTAGGGTCATGCCATGTGTTTACGCAAAAACCGTGCAAAGTTACAAAATATATTAGAAACAGCCATT
>CAMHPM010000351.1 GCA_946187025.1 uncultured Prevotellaceae bacterium | reverse complement strand
CAGGTAGGTATTTGTAGCAGCGCATACATCGGCCATACCGTCGTAGTCGGGATGGCTGCTTTCCACGCCCGAAAGAATAACGGCACTGGCTCCGTTGCGTTCTTGTGTGATTTCCGGAATAGGCAATCCCAGCACTGCACGACAATGGAGTTCAAACTCACTCAGGTTTTGTGTTCCGGCAAGTGTCACCATGCCTGTGTCGTGTGGACGTGGCGATAATTCCGAGAAATAAACACCCTCTGTATTCGACAGGAAGAACTCAACACCCCAGATGCCGGCACCGGTCAGTGCGGCTGTCACTTTGGCTGCCATCTCTTGTGCTGTCTTCAGCTGCTCGTCGGATATCATGGCTGGCTGATAGCTTTCGCGATAGTCGCCGCTCTTCTGAACATGTCCGATTGGTCGGCAGAACAAAGTCGGTCCATTCTTCTGGGTTACAGTGAGGAGCGTAATTTCTGAGTCGAACTTTATAAACTGCTCTACAATCACTTCCTTGATGTCGCCGCGTGCTCCCTTTGCAGCAAAATCCCATGCTTTCTGCAATTCGTCGGGACTGTCCACTTTGCTCTGTCCGTGACCCGAAGATGACATGAGCGGCTTGACGATGAACGGATAACCGATTTCGTTGGCTGCTTCAACAAATTCGTCGAATGTCTTGGCATACCGATAGTTGGCTGTTTTCAGCCCAAGCTCGGTGTGAGCCAGTTCGCGTATAGCTTTGCGGTTCATCGTGTAGTTCACTGCTTTGGCCGATGGCACCACTTGTATGCCTTGCTTTTCACATTCGTAGAGTTTCTCCGTGCGAATGGCCTCAATCTCTGGTACGATGATGTCTGGCTTGTGTTTTTCTACTGCGGCCATAAGTGCATCGCCGTCGAGCATAGGAAACACCTCACATTCATCGGCCACCTGCATGGCTGGAGCTCCAGAATAGGCGTCGCAGGCCACAACATATTGCCCCTTACGTTTGCACGCTATCACAAATTCCTTACCGAGTTCGCCTGAACCCAAAAGCATGATTTTTTTCATTTTGTGTTGTTGATTGTTGTTAACAGGATTGTATTTGTTTTGTATTATCACTGATGCTGCTCTCTCAGGAGGTCGTTCACCGTCTTCACAGGGTTGAATGTGTCGAGCGGAACTTCAACGAATATTGTGTTCCAATCGCTCATCGAGCCGTTCCAGAGGCCTGGAAGTTCGAGCGCCTTGAGTTCCTTTCCGTTCTTGCTCTTCGACGAGATGAATCCTGTTGCAGGGTCAACATACTTTGTGAGGTCGAACGACTCGCCCTTGTAGTTTTTCACTGCACACACGAGGTCAACCGGATTGAAGTGTGTTCCGCTCTTAAACATCTCCACATATTCTGCATTTCCGGTGTCGATCTGTACGCTTTCCAATATTTGTGGCGAAATTGTTCCGTCGGCATTATATGCGAGGAATGGTCCACCGCCTGGTTCACCCACATTGCGCACCATGCCACATACTCGCATCGGGCGGTTGAGCTTGTTCTTCAGGTAGATGACAAGTTCGGTATCCTCCATGTTTTTGAGTTGTGGATTACGTATGCACAGTGTGTCGCGCATGAATCGTATGATGTTTTCGATGTCGTCGTGTGTATAGTTGCCCGAGTCGAGCAGGCGGATGAAGTCGAATGCCTTCTTCTGAGTCTCAACCAGGAGTCCTGCAATCACTTTCTTGAACTTCACGGTAGGTTCCTTCAGGCGGTCGGGAACTACGTTGTCGATGTTTTTCACGAAGATGATGTCGGCATCGAGGTCGTTAAGGTTTTCGATGAGGGCACCGTGTCCGGCCGGACGGAAGAGCAGACTGCCATCGTCGTTGCGGAATGGTTCGTTGTCGGGAGTCACTGCCACGGTGTCGGTGCTTGATTTCTGTTCAGAGAATGTCACATCATATTTCACACCATATTTCTGTTCATACTCCCCTACCCTTGTTTTCACAAGGTCTTCAAACAGAGGGCGGTGTTCAGGACTTACGGTGAAGTGTACGTTCACCCGTCCGTCGTGGCCCGAAGCATACATGGCGCCTTCCACCAGATGTTCTTCGAGCGGTGTGCGCACCGAGTCGTCGTAGGCATGAAACTGCAGCAAGCCCTTCGGCAGCTGGCCGTATCCAAGTCCGTGCTCACCGAGCAGGCAGTCAACCACCGCCTTGTAGTTGCCGTCGGCCACAAGGTCTTCTATCGTCTTGCCTTCGTTCACCACACAGGCATCGGTCAGTGCCTCGTAGAACGCAAAATGTTCGATGCCGTCGAAGAACTTGCGCATGAAGTCGGTGTCTGGAGTGTCGGAATCGCCGTCGAGAAATTCAAACAGGTTTTTGAACATGCGCGAAGCGGCACCCGATGCCGGTACAAACTTCAGGACCTTATGTCCGCCGTCAAGATATTTGTCCCACGACTGTAAATGATAAGTCTGCTGAGCAGCATCGGTCACTACAATACCATTGCCCGGAGCGGCGGCACCGGCCAATTTCAAGAACGGGAAACCAGTCTTAAACTGATTGAGCTGATGGTTGAGAACATCCTCCGTGATGTGTTTCTCGGCAAGGAGCTCTCGGT
>CAMHPM010000350.1 GCA_946187025.1 uncultured Prevotellaceae bacterium | reverse complement strand
CGGTGCGTTGAGGTATATGGTTGTTGCGTGTTGGTTCATGTGTTCCATGTTGTTGCCGAAACATGGTGTGCCGCCGCCTACTGCTATCACTGTGTCTTTGAGTTTCAGCACTTCGTCGAGTGCTGCCTGCTCTGTCGCCCTGAACGCCTCTTCGCCTTGTGTGGCAAAAATCTGTGCTATGGTCTGGTTGGTGTGCTGCTCGATGTAATCGTCGAGGTCGCAGAAGGTCATGCCACATCGGCGTGCCAGCGCACGTCCAAGTGTGGTCTTGCCTGCTCCCATAAAGCCCACGAGCACTATGTTGCCGTTTGTCACACTCATTTCTTTTTCTTCTTGTGTCTTGATGATTTCCAGACATTGTTTCACGGTGAGCTTGCATGGGTCTTCGATGCTCTTCGGCAGTTTGTAGTTGTTGCCTTTGTAGAAGAGGTATGGGCCGAACCGTCCGTTTCTCACCTCCAGCTCCGGCTCTTCGTCGAATGTCTTCATGTGCTTCTGTGCCTCGGCCTGTTGTTTGGCATCAATCAGTTTGATTGCTTCGTCCATGCTGATGGTGTGTGGGTCGTATTCGTTTGGCAGCGATACATACTGATGGTTGTGCTGTATGTATGGCCCGTACTTGCCCATGCCCACCGTCACTTCCGCGTTTTTGTATTCGCCCAGTGTGCGTGGCAGTTGGAACAGCTGCATAGCTTCGTCGAGGGTGATGGTCTGTATGCTTTGTCCTTTCTGCAGTTGTGCAAACCGTGGCTTCTCCTTATCGCCTGCGCTGCCTATCTGCACCACGGGGCCGAACCGTCCTATCTTCACCGACACCGGCTTGCCTGTTGCAGGGTCGGTGCCCAGCATACGTTCGCCGGCTTTGTGCTCGGTCTTGTCGTGCATGGTCTTCTCGATGAGGGGCTCGAAGTGTTTGTAGAAGTCGCGTATCATCTCTTTCCAGTCGGTCTTGCCTTCTGCCACCTGGTCGAAGTCTTTCTCTACGTTGGCCGTGAAGTTATAGTCCATTATCTCGGGGAAGTACTGCATGAGGAAGTCGTTCACCACCACTCCTATGTCGGTAGGCATCAGCTTGGCTTTCTCCACTCCCACCATTTCGGTCTTCGTCGTTTCCTTCACCTTGCCTTTGGTGAGTTTCAGTATCTTGTATGCACGTTTTTCGCCGGCTTTGTTGCCTTTGGTCACATACTCGCGCTGCTGTATGGTCGATATGATTGGTGCGTAGGTCGATGGACGTCCGATGCCCAGTTCCTCGAGTTTCCTCACCAGACTGGCTTCTGTATATCGTGCCGGTGCTTGTGTGTATCGTTCCACGGCCTCCACCTCGGTGGCTTCCACCTTCTGCCCTTCGCCCACGTTGGCTGGCAGCATCGTGTTCTCGTTCTGCTGCTCGTCGTCTTCGTTCCATTCGCGGTAGAGCTTCAGGAATCCGTCGAAGGTGACGATCTCGCCCGTGGCCACAAACTCCGCTTCCTCGCCCTCGATGCCTATCTTTATCGTGGTCTTCTCCAGTTCTGCATCGGCCATCTGCGATGCCAGGGTGCGTTTCCAGATGAGTTCGTAGAGCTTGCGTTCCTGCTGGTTGCCGCTTATCTCGTGGTTGGCCATGTATGTAGGTCGGATGGCTTCGTGGGCCTCCTGTGCACCCTTCGAACTGGTGTGGTAGTTGCGTGTCTTGCTATATTGCTTGCCCCACAGCTTCTCTATCTCCTCGCGGCTGGCGGCCAGACAGAGTGTGGAGAGGTTCACCGAGTCGGTACGCATGTAGGTGATGAGTCCCGATTCGTAGAGCCGTTGGGCCACGATCATGGTCTGCGACACGGTAAATCCCAGTTTCCTGGCTGCCTCCTGCTGCAGGGTCGAGGTGGTGAATGGCGGTGCAGGCAGTTTCTTTGCCGGTTTCTTCGATATCTCGGTTATGGTGAATGTCTTGCCATCCATACGCTGAACGAAGTCGCGGGCCTCGTCCTCGGTCTTGAACCGTGTGCTCAGATCGGCACGTATCTCGGCCGGCTGTTCGCTGCCGTTATCTACCACGAAGGTGGCATCCACCTTATAGCTCGATTCGGCCTTGAACGCCTCTATCTCGCGTTCGCGCTCTACGATGAGGCGCACACTTACCGACTGCACACGTCCGGCCGAGAGGGCTGGTTTCAGCTTTTTCCACAACACGGGCGAGAGCTTGAAGCCCACTATGCGGTCCAACATGCGGCGGGCCTGCTGGGCGTTCACCAGGTTCACGTCGATGGTGCGTGGGTGCTCGATGGCTTCGAGTATTGCGTTCTTCGTGATTTCGTGAAACACAATACGGCGCGTGCTGTCGAGGTCGAGGTCGAGCACCTGGGCCAGGTGCCACGATATAGCTTCTCCTTCGCGGTCTTCATCCGATGCCAGCCACACCGTTTCGGCCTCACGGGCGTTCTTCTTCAGTTGGCGCACCAGACCTTCCTTCTCCTCTGGCACTTCATATTCGGGGTCGAGGTCGCCAAGGTCCTTGCCGAAATCCTTCTTGCTCAAGTCGCGTATGTGGCCGTAGCTCGACATCACTTTATAGTCTTTTCCCAGAAATTTCTCAATGGTCTTCGCCTTG
>CAMHPM010000349.1 GCA_946187025.1 uncultured Prevotellaceae bacterium | reverse complement strand
TGCTGACGGTGCGTATGCCGAATTGTCGCAGTATGTTGATGAAGTTTTCAGGTCGCAGCATGTCGATGAGCCGGGCGCTGGCTTGGTTGCTCGATGCTGCCAGTGCTGCTGCCAGTGTGCGGTATCCGCCCACTCCGCCGCGTGGTGCCCATCCGCCGGCCGAGAATTGCGAGGTGTTGATTTCGTCGCATGGTGTCCATCCGTTCATCATGGCCAGTGAGTAGAGGTATGGTTTGATGGTGGAACCCACCTGACGTCGGCCGCCGCCCATCACGTTGTCGTATTGGAAGTGGCGGAAGTCGAGACCTCCTACGTAGGCACGCACATATCCTGTCTGAGGGTCTTCGGCCATCATGCCCGTACGCAGGAATTTCTTGTAGTAGAGTATCGAGTCGCGTGGTGTCATCTCGGTCTCAAATTCCGAGCATGTACCATCCTTCTCATATTTCAGCAGGGTCATCTTGGTCTTTGTGTTGAACGATTGCTCGATCTCCTCGTCGGTTGCCTTGCCCTCTTTCAACACTCGGTAGCGCTCGCTTTGGCGTATGGCACGGTTCACTATGCCCGTCACGCGTTTCTGTGTGAGGCCTATGTATGGGAATGTTGAGTATCGGCTTTTCAGGTTTTCGAATGCCGGTTGCAGATACATGGCCACATGTTCGCGCACAGCTTCCTCGGCATAACGCTGCATTCGGGTGTCGATGGTGGTATATACTTTGAGTCCGTCGGTGTAGATGTTGTAGTATTCGCCGTTCTTCTTCTTGTTTTTGTTGCACCAGCCGAACAGTGGGTTGGTCTCCCATGCCAGCGAGTCGTCGTAGAATTGCTGGTACTGCCACGATGCATATTCGTCGCGGCTTGGCTTGTGGGCCATCATGGTGCGGCGCAGCAGTTCGCGTACGTATGGAGCGATTCCTTCGTTGTGGCTGGTTATCTTGAAGAGTGACACGTCGATTGGTTCGGCTTGTGTTGCCTCCATCGTGGCCTGGTCTATGTATCCTGCCTTGTGCATTTGTTCGAGCACTACGTTGCGGCGTCCGCGGCATTTCTCTTTGTCGCGCATCGGGTTGAAGTACGACGGGTTCTTGCACATGCCTACGAGTATGGCGCATTCGTTGAGGGTGAGGTCGTACTGCGACTTGCCGAAGTAGGTCAGTGCGGCATTCTTGATGCCCACGGCGTTGTAGAGGAAGTCGAACTGGTTGAGATACATCGCGATGATTTCCTCTTTCGTGTAGTATTTCTCGAGTTGTACGGCTATGTACCACTCGATGGGTTTCTGCATCATGCGTCCCAGCATGTCGTGGGCCACGTCGGTATATAGCTGCTTGGCCAGCTGCTGGGTGATGGTAGAACCGCCTCCGGCCGACACGTCGCCTTGTATCAGGCGTTTCACCACGGCACGCCCGATGGCCTTGAAGTCAATTCCCGAGTGGTCGTAGAATCGTTCGTCCTCGGTGGCAACGAGTGCGTTGACCAGGTTCTGGGGTATTGAGTCGTAGGGCACCATCACGCGGTTTTGGCTTGCATAGCTCCATGTGCCCATCAGCACGCCGTCGTCGGAATATACACGGGTGGCGTACTTGTTTATAGGGTTTTGCAGTTCTTCGATGTCGGGTATGTTGCCCAGCTTGCCTTCAGAGATGGCATACACCACGCCCATGCCGCCAAGCAGTATGAGCAACACGATAATCCACACGGTCATCACGCCGGCGGTCACGTTGCCGCCGCGATTTGTATTCTGATTTGTTTCTGTATTCATGACACCTTAGTATATTATTTTATCGTACAAAGTTACGCTTTTTCCGCCATATGGCAAGCGGCCGAGGGGCGAAATTTGCATTTGAGGGCGTATATTGTGTGTGAATGTGTGAAAAGACAGCGTGCAGAGGTGTCGCATACGTGTCGTAACGCCCGTTTCTGCGAGTGCGCAGTCTCAGGCCCGCGAGTGCGCACTCTCCGACGTACCTCCTCCTCACGGCACGAAAAACTGCCGCTATGCAACCGCCACAGTTGCCAAACCGATGATGTTGCGACTAAAAAGCGAGCGGCACACACGCTTTTTCCCGAAAACATGTTGCCGTGTCGCTTTTTTTTCATAATTTTGCACCATAATCAACACTGATACCTATACGGCAGGAATGACAATGCGTAACACATCGGCCCCTAAGCCCGAGAAGATAGTGATGGGCATCGACCCCGGAACCAACGTCATGGGGTATGCCATATTGCGTGTACAGGGCAACAAGAGCGAGATGGTGGCGTTTGGCGTGATTGAACTGAAGAAATATGCCAGCCACTACCTCAAACTGGGCAAGATATACGAGCGGGTGCTGAGCATTATCGACTCCTATCATCCCGACGAACTGGCCATTGAGGCTCCGTTCTTCGGCAAGAACGTGCAGAGTATGCTCAAGCTGGGACGCGCTCAGGGAGTGGCCATCTGTGCTGCTATTCAGAGGGATATACCCATCACCGAGTATGAGCCGATGAAGATAAAGAAAGCCATTACCGGCAACGGGGCTGCATCGAAAGAGCAGGTTGCTGCCATGTTGCAGCGTATGCTCAACATAAGCGACGAGATTATGGACCTCCA
>CAMHPM010000348.1 GCA_946187025.1 uncultured Prevotellaceae bacterium | reverse complement strand
GGAGGCAAAAGTGAACGGACGTTTTGCCGTTCACATCTTTTGTCGTATCTTTGCAACCATGAAACAGAGTCAGTGTATTAGACAACTGCATCGTCTTCTAATGTAAGCGTTGCTTTGGTGTCTTTGGTGTCTTTGGTATCTTTGGTATCTTTGGTGTCTTTGGTGTCTTTGGTGTCAGGTGTCTTTGGTATCTTTCTTGCTTCATTCCATAAAAAACATTGTACGTAAAGCATATTTATTAGTGTTGGATGACACTCTATTCGCCAAAAATCACTACCTTTGCAGTATAAATACACAGACGGATATGGCAAAAGAAGAAATCACACCGATGATGAAACAGTTCTACGACTTCAAGGCTAAATACCCTGATGCGTTGCTGCTGTTCCGTTGTGGCGACTTCTACGAGACCTATGCCGACGATGCCGTGATGGCTGCCGACATTCTGGGCATCACGCTGACAAAACGGGGTACTGGCGGTTCGGAGCGCCAGACCAACACGGCGATGGCGGGATTCCCTTATCACGCTCTCGACTCCTACCTGCCACGACTCATCCGAGCCGGCAAGCGGGTTGCCATCTGCGACCAGCTGGAAGACCCGAAACTGACGAAAAAGCTGGTGAAACGCGGGGTGACGGAAATCGTCACACCGGGTGTGGCCATGGACGACGGTGTGCTCAACCGGAAAGAAAACAACTTCCTGGCAGCGGTACACATTGGCCGTGGGGTGTGTGGAGTGGCCTTTCTCGACATATCGACAGGCGAGTTTCTCGTGGCCGAAGGTGTGACCGACTATATCGACAAGCTGCTCACCAACTTTGCACCGAAGGAGGTGCTGTGCGAAGAAGGCAAACGAAGCCGCCTGGAAGCTTGTTTCGGCACGAAGCTGAACATGTATGCACTGGCCGACTGGGTCTTTACCGACGACACGGCACGCGCCAAAGTGCTCAACCACTTCGGTGTGAAAAACATGAAAGGATTCGGCATAGATCACCTCACGGCTGCAATCACAGCGGCAGGTGCCATCCTCTACTACCTCGAACAGACCCAGCACACTAACATCGGACACATCAGGACCATTGCCCAGGTGGAGGAAGAGCGTTACGTAAGACTCGACAAATTCACCATACGCAGCCTGGAACTCGTCGCACCGATGAACGAAGGCGGCATGTCGCTGCTCGACGTAATCGACCGCACCGTAAGTCCGATGGGTGGACGGCTGCTGCGCCGATGGGTGGTATTCCCTCTCAAAGAAGCAGCACTGATACGCCAGCGCCAGCAAGTCGTTGAATATTTCTTCCGCAACACCGACCTGCGCGATATGGTGGAGGCACAGCTGGCAAACATATGCGACATGGAGCGGGTGAGTTCGAAAATAGCCGTGGGCCGCATCTCACCACGCGACTTCCTGCAACTGCGAGCAGCACTCGAAGCAATCGAGCCGATAAAGGCTGCATGTGAGCAGGCCGACGACGAATGCATACGAAAGATAGGCCGCGAACTCGATGCATGTACGGCACTGAGGCAGCGCATAGAACGCGAAATACGGCCTGATGCACCATTCTTGCTCAGCAAAGGAGGGGTGATAGCCGACGGCGTGAACAGCGAACTCGACGAACTGCGCGAGATTGCATACTCGGGCAAGGACTACCTGCTGCAAATGCAAAACAGGGAAATAGAGCGCACAGGAATACAAAGCCTGAAGATAGGTTTCAACAACGTGTTTGGATATTACATGGAGGTGAGAAACACATTCAAACACCTCGTGCCGCCCGAGTGGATAAGAAAGCAGACACTGGTGCAAGCCGAACGATATATCACACAGGAACTGAAGGAATACGAAGACAAGATACTCGGTGCCGAGGAACGCATATCGTCGCTCGAAGGCCAGCTGTTTGCCAAGCTCGTGGCCGACTCGGCTGCATATATAGCCCGGCTGCAAAAGAACTCGGTACAGATAGCCCGGATAGACTGTCTCCTGTCGTTTGCACTCACAGCCAAGGAAAACCGCTACGTATGCCCTGTCGTTGACGACAGCCTTGTAATCGACATCAAGGGCGGACGACATCCGGTGATAGAACAACGTCTGCCACTGGGCGAGCAATACGTGGCCAACGACCTCTATCTCGACACAACCACACAACAGATAATCATCATCACCGGCCCCAACATGGCAGGAAAGTCGGCCTTGCTGCGCCAGACGGCACTCATAACAATCATGGCACAGATAGGCAGCTTCGTACCAGCCGAAAGTGCACACATAGGCATCACCGACAAGATATTCACACGAGTGGGGGCAAGCGATAACATATCGTTGGGAGAGAGCACATTCATGGTCGAAATGACCGAGGCGGCCAGCATCCTGAACAACCTGTCAGAGCGCTCGCTCGTGCTCTTCGACGAACTGGGACGCGGCACCAGCACCTACGACGGCATATCTATTGCATGGGCAATAATCGAGTATATACACGAAAATGCACGCCACCACGCACGCACACTGTTTGCAACCCACTACCACGAACTCAACGAGATGGAGCGACTCTTCCAGCGGGTGAAGAACTACAACGTGTCGGTGAAAGAGGCCGACGGCAAAGTGATAT
>CAMHPM010000347.1 GCA_946187025.1 uncultured Prevotellaceae bacterium | reverse complement strand
CACTCGAACTGTCTGCATCGGGGTTTGTCAACCAAGTGTTCAACCTCGTAATATATTTCCTTTTAGGTATTTCGTATGGTGCAACACCAGTGATAGGCAGCATGTACGGACGTGGCGACAAAGGCGGGGTGTGGCAGACATTACTTAACAGCATACGCCTGGGACTGATAGTTAGCATGGCAGTGGTTGCGCTGCTGGTGTTGTTCTATTTCAAGATAGACAGTCTGGGACAACCGGTCGAACTGCTGCCATTCATCCGCCCATACTTCCTGCTGCAACTGGCAAGTATGCCAACACTCGCAATATTCAACGCAGCCAAACAATACTACGACGCAGTGGGCGACACACGCACTCCTATGTGGGTGATGCTTGCCGCCAACATGCTGAACATAGTGCTCAACTACCTGCTCATATTCGGTACATTCGGCTGTCCTGAATGGGGACTGACGGGCGCCGGTGTTGCAACGCTGTCCGCTCGATTCAGCATGATGGCTGCTATGCTGTGGCTGCTGTGGAAGAAACGTAAAGCCAACAACACAAGCTCCGACACCATGATTCAGCCCCGCATCGAAGGGTCGCAGATGGCATTGCTGGCACTCGGACTTCCGATTGCCATACAACTATGTCTCGAGGCGTCATCGTTCAACATCAGTGCTTTGTTCATGGGCTGGCTCGGAGTGGCACCACTGGCAGCACATCAGGTCATGTGTACAATATCAACACTCTATTTCCAAGTGGTTTATGGAATCGGCGCGGCTGCATCGGTCATGGTGAGCCAGGCACATGGACGCAACGACTGGAATACCGTGCGTCTTACTGTAAAGACCGCATACGTGATGTCGCTCGTCAGCGCATTCACACTTGTAAGCATCACGGCAATAGCCTTCCAGCCTATATCAAGCCTGTTCACTACCAGTCAGGAAGTGAAAGATGTACTGGCATCGCTGCTTCCTCTGCTGTTCATCTATCTGCTGGGCGACTGCACCCAGATTTTGTTTGCAAACGTGTTGCGCGGCCTCGGTGCCGTGCGCCACATGATGGTTCACGCATTCATTGCATACATAGTGGTCAGTTTGCCATTGAGCTACATACTTGCATTCCCATGCGGGATGGGAAGTGTAGGAGTGTGGTGTGGAATGCCGGTGGGACTGACTACTGCAGGAATACTGTTCTGGACTGAATACCGACGAAACATGAAAGTGTTGACTGCAACAAACAAATAAACACCCGTATGACTATTTAATTAGAGGATGAACACACATTATTTATTGTCATTGGACTCGTAATCCAACTTTTTTTCGTAACTTTGCCGCTTGAAACAAATCTCAACAAACTTAGAACTCCATAAACAACCAACATTGTGAACCGAAGCATTGTTTCTATAGCCGATTATTCGAAAGAGAAAATACAGAGCCTGCTCGACATGGCTGCTGCATTCGAAGCGGAGCCCAATCGTCCACTACTTGAAGGCAAAGTGGTGGCTACATTGTTTTTTGAACCCTCTACACGCACACGCCTCTCGTTCGAGACTGCAGCCAACCGTCTGGGAGCAAGGGTGATAGGATTTACCGACCCAAAGGTGACAAGCTCGTCGAAGGGCGAGACACTGAAGGACACGATAAAGATGGTAAGCAACTACGCCGATGTAATCGTGATGCGCCACCGACTCGAAGGAGCTGCGCTCTATGCCAGCGAGGTGACCGACGTGCCTATCATCAACGCAGGCGACGGTAGTAACCTGCATCCATCGCAGACGATGCTCGACCTCTACAGCATCTACAAGACCCAGGGCACACTGGAAAACCTGAACATCTACATGGTGGGCGACCTGAAATACGGGCGGACCGTACACTCGCTCCTCATGTCGATGCGGCCATACAACCCAACATTCCACTTCATAGCTCCGCGCGAACTCGAAATGCCCGAGGAATACAAGCGCTACTGTAAGGAAAACGGCATACGATTCAAGGAGCAGCAGGACTTCACCGAAGACACCATAGCCGATGCTGACATCCTGTATATGACCCGTGTGCAGAAAGAGCGATTCACCGACCTCATGGAATACGAGCGGGTGAAGGATGCCTACATCCTGCGCGCCGACATGCTGGGCAAGTGTCGCGACAACATGAAGATACTGCACCCCCTGCCACGAGAGAACGAGATTGAATATGCTGTCGATGTGGAAAGCGACCCAGAAGGTTATATCAGCAGTTCTTCTGTAGGTGTCATCGGTGGAAAGTCATATGCTTATGCTGTCTTTGAACTGGCTGGTCCTGAGCCCGCTGAAGAAATCGAGGCCAATGCCGTCATCAACTACGACACTGGCGACAGCGAAGGGAATTTTGTCGTCTCAATCACTGGTTCTATCGTGCCATTGCCCGACTTTACACCCATTGTGAAGAAAGGTGAATTCACATTCAACACATCGATTGAGTATCCTTTCAGAATGGTAGAATTCAATGATGTTCCCGCTGCCATGTCAGGTGTTGAGGGTGAGGCAGGCATCTCCGACCTCTATGTGTACTTCAATGTACCAGAAGGCAAAAAAGGAACCTTCAGCTTTGAGGGATATCACAAGAATGACCCATCTTACCGCTATTCATGGGGTGT
>CAMHPM010000346.1 GCA_946187025.1 uncultured Prevotellaceae bacterium | reverse complement strand
TTTCGAGGCATTAAAGCTATCAAAGAATCAGCACTGCACACAGGAGCAGTGCTGATTTTTATTAGGAAAGGAGCATGTTTTTATTAAGAAAGTAACATGTTTCTATTAGTAAAGGAGCATGGCTGTTAAGCCGTGCTCTTTTATGTTTACACTTTACATTCAACCCACCCGGCATGATAAAAATATAGAAAACATGAAAAAAAACAGTATTTTTATTTGCAGATATGCCGACGATTATATATATTTGCCATCGAATTAATACTACTTTGTCAAGAAACAACAAAAGAAAGGAGGCTGTATGAATACTACAAAATCAATCCTTACGTTGGTCTTTATGCTATGTGCGTTGTTTGCAAAGGCTCAGGTAGCCACCGACGTTGTAGCGAAACTGAAGAATGTAGAAGGCATCAACCATCAGGAAATCACTGCTTTCGTCAACGAGGCACGCAACCGTTTTGATGCCATTTCAAAGGAGAACGCACCTGCATCGTTGCCACCAGGTCTGCCTTCCGCAGCCCAGTTCAGAGACTTTTTTGCCAGTATCAAGACAATATCACTCTTACGTGCTGACACACCGCAAGCCAGGCAGGCGGTAGATGGTGTGCTGAAGGGACTCGACGGCTATGTGTCGCTCATTATCTACGACGACATTGAGCAACCCACATATGAGGACGGACCTGACAATGTGAGACGGCTGAAACTCCCGCAGGGCTTTAAGATTGAGGGAATGACCAATCAGGCCTACGGACGTGTGGACGACAAGAATAACATTTCCGACCTCATCATCTGCGTCGGCTTCCAGCAACACCTAATGCTTACATGCGTTACCGGCAGTGTGAAGATTGAAAATCTGCAAATGTTCTACGGCATGGAACGTATGATACAATATGCCAGTCAGCAACATCACAGAAGGACGGAGTAAGGCATTGCCTTGCACCGTCCTTCCATTATGTACAACCTTTAGCAAAGGGGCTGTACCGGTTTTGTTATAAACCGTACCATTTTTTTTACCAGTAAGCAGTCCTGAATGTGCGGCGTCTGCCTGCATCTACTCGGCGCTGGTCTTCAGTTTCAGGCTTGCACCTTTCAGCGTAGGCGATGTAGCGTTGAACACTACATTGCCCGCCGTGCGTGTAGCTCTCAGCACCACCAGCACCTGGCCCTTATACAACTGTTTCGGATTGACGTCGAACAGCTCGTCGGTATAGTGGTCGCCATTATCGATGGCATGAATCGTGGCCTCACCCTTCACGTCAATCTTCACCTCGCCGGCGGCCGTAGGTACCTTGTTGCCCTTGGAATCGACCGCATATACGTGGATATACTTCAGGTTCATACCGTCGGCTTTCCATCCAGGACGCTCCTCTTCAATCATCAGGCGCACTGCCTTGCCAGTGGTTTTCAGTTCGTGGCGTGCCACTTCGCGGCCGGCACTACGTGCAATGGCCGTTATCGTGCCTCCGTTGCCATACTCCACATCTTGCCAGAGCACACGGTTCATACCTTTTCCGCGGCCGTCGTTTGGCTTGGTGCCGAGCGAATGGCCGTTGACCAGCAGCTCCACTTCCTCTGCATTGGTATATACATACACCTGCTGTCGCGAACCGGCAGCACGGTTCCAGTGCGACGAGATGAAGGTGGTGCCCACCAAGTTGTCGTTCCACATCATCTCCTCACCCTTGCCGTCTTGCACACCGATGCAGCATACGGGTTCGTCGGTCATCGCACTTTTTATGAGATAAGCCTGCGGGTAGGGGTCGAGGTTGTGGCTGAAGAACGAGTAGTTCCAGCCTTTCTTCGGCCATCCGTTCGATTCGCCCCAGTATTCCACGGCTCCCCAGTAGGCCAGTCCCACCATCTTCTGGCGGTCCATGCCGTCCCACGGGCCCAGCAGGTCGTTCACTGTTGCCTCGCTCTGGTAGATGATGAGGTCGGGCTCGTGCTCCAGATATCCCTTGTATGCGGGGTATTGGTAGTTGTATGCAGCAATGTCGGTCACACACGACAGCTCAGGCGGTGTGAAGTTTCCCTCCCATTCGGGGTCGTTGCGTATTGCGTTGGCCCGTGCCGGGAACATGGCCACCATGGTTTTCCGAGTGGCATCGTAGCGTGCGGCCAGTGTCTTCATGAGGCGGTAGGTGGTGATGCCCCAGTCGCCGGTAGGTAGTCCGGCCCACGACTCGCTCGTCTGCAGTTCGTTTCCGAAGCTCCACATGATGACCGACGGGTGGTTGCGGTCGCGGCGTATCCATTCTGTCTCGGCCTTGTACCACAGTTGGTCGAACGGTACTGATGCCACCCAGCAGTCGCCCCCTTGCTGCCACTTGTCGAACAGCTCATCGACGATGAGTATTCCATACTTGTCGGCAAGGCGCAGGAATGCCGGCGAGTAGGGGTTGTGGCTGGTGCGTATGTGGTTGTATCCGAAACGCTTGAGGGTCTGCATCAGGCGGTCTATTCCGTCTTCGAATGCAGCTGCTCCGAGCACTCCGAGGTCGTGGTGGTTGGCTATTCCTCTGAGGAATATCTTTTTGCCGTTGAGCAGGAATCCTTGTTCTTTGTTGAATTCGACGGTGCGGATGCCAAACTCGTCGCTCACCTTGTCGATTACCTCGCCGTCTTTCTTCAGGACG
>CAMHPM010000345.1 GCA_946187025.1 uncultured Prevotellaceae bacterium | reverse complement strand
GGCATTGCGCTGCCTGATCTTGCGCTGCTGCTCGCCTTTCTGCTGCAATATCTCGGATGGTTTCTGGCGGTCGAGGGGCTTGGCTGTGGGGTCCCAGGTCTGCCGCAGGTCCCACTTGGCCCTGCACTCCAGCTTGCCCGGGTAGTAGTAGCACGGTTCGGGCTGCCTCAGCTCGGTGTAGGAACCGGTGTCCCACAGGCCGTTGTTGTTCTCGTCGACGAACATCCGCATATAGTAGGTGCCGGGTTTCACGTAGTAGAACGTTGCCACTCCGCCCTCGGCAGTTGTCTTCTTCACAGGTTTGTCGTTCTGACTGAGAAGCTCTACGACGGCGTTCTTGCCGTTCATGCCCGAGAGAGTAATCACCACGGTGGCGTATTCGTCGGTGGAGCGCACCTTGAAGCCCTGCTTGTAGGCACGCGAAGCAGTGCCGTAGATGTCGACAAAGGCGGCACTGTCTATTTCCAGACTGTATTCGCTGCCCGGCTGCCACTCAGATATAAGCTGATAGTTGCGCGGATAGCCCGGTTTCTCGCCGAAGAGGTAGTGGGCTCTATACCACAGCGTGTCGATTTTCTGGTACAGATGTATGGCTGCGGTGTCGGCCTTGACCAGCGGTGTGGGCGACTTGAAGGTCAGGTTATGGTCGGGGTCGAGTCCCGACGGCACCATATACTCCATCTTCAGGTCTGGAGCGGGCATCGATTCCTGCACGGGCTGTCCGCGCTTGCGGCGGCGTTCCTGCTGCTTCTGCCACTTTTCAAAGGCTTCCTGCTGCTGTTTCAGTCGCCGTGAGTATGGCTGCTTGGAAAGCAGTGTGAGGGTGTCGGTATGCTCGCGCAGCACTCCCGTGGTGTCGTTGGCAAAATAGTTCATTTCGACCGTGAGCGTGTCGCGGTTGACGAGTGCTGTGTCGGCAAGCCAGTAGGTTATGGTGTCCTGGTTGACGGTGGGCTCCACGATGATTGTCGACGTGGAGTCGAAGTCGAGCGGCCTGATGCGCGGCAGCTTCTCATGGCCGTAGCTGAAGTAGATTTTGAAGTTATTGGCTTCGGTTCGCTCACTCTTGATGTAGTAGCGGTCGGTCTGCTTCTCGGTGAAGGCTCGCAGCACGAGGTCGTCGGGCAGGAAATGGGTGTAGCCGGTCTGCACAATGTCGGCGATATGCAGCGAGTCGCGCCACAGAGTGTCCTGTCTGACGTCGGGCTTCGACGTTGGCACTACCACCGTATGCAGGAAAGCCACCTTCTCGCTCTTGGCATTCCACACATAGTTGGCATCGGCATCCTGCAAGGCAAACACGCGGTAGCGGCCCGGGGCAACGCCCTTGACATGGAAGCGGCCCCGGCTATCGGTGCGCGAGACGCGCTGCATGGGCGCAGAACGGAGCAGAGTGTCGGTAGCACTGAAGTCCGACGACCCGTCGCCGATGTCATACAGGCCCACGAGTATGCCCTTAATGGGTTCCAGGTTCTCGGCTTCGAGCACCGTGCCCCCCACCTCAAGCGTGTCGATATGGTCGCCTGTGGAGAAGGTGAAGGTGTAGTTGCCCATCGGGTTGCCCTCGTTGTTGTCGGAGATGGCATCCGAGAAGTCCACCGTATAGGTGGTGTTGGGCTTCAGCGAGTCCTTCAGCTCCACGGTGATGCGCTTTCCGTGGGTGCGGATGTCGGCCTGTTCGAGCTGCGGTGGCGATATTACCACTTTCTCGGAAGGATTGTCGAGCTTGATGTATTCGTCGAAGAAGATGGTTATCTTCTTGTTGCCTATCCCTATCGACTGCTCCTTTGGCATCGAGCCAACCACTCGCGGAGGCTGCTCGTCGAACCATCCGCCGTCGGGGTTGCCCATTCTGGCACAGGCCGAAAGCATGAGCAGCAGTGCGGCAACGGCTGTTAAGTGCAGGGTGCGTAGTGTAGTTGCAGGGCTGTTCATGGCTTGGCAGATGATTGCAGGTTGAGAAGTTCGTCAATGACGTTGCGGTTGTTCGACAGTCGCGGCACCTTGTGCTGTCCGCCGAGCTTACCTTTCATCTTCAGCCAGTCGTTGAAGAGTCCCTTGCGAGCCTCTATCAGCTCGAGCCTTTGCAGCGTGACGTCGTGGAAGCGCTTGGCTTCATAGTCGCTGTTGAGCTGTTGCAGGGCTGTGTCGAGGGCATCGGCAAACTGCTCTATAGACTGTGGCGGCTTGGCAAACTCCACTATCCACTGATGGCGACACTTGGCATTGTTGTCCATGAACACAGGTGCTGCGGTGTATTCGCTAACCTCGGCACCCGTGGCCTGGCACGCACTGAGCAGTCCGCGCTCGGCATTGTCCTGTATAAGTTCCTCACCGAAGGCATTGATGAAGTATTTTGTGCGTCCGGTGATAATGAATTTGTATGGTCGCAGGCTGGTGAACATCACGGTGTCGCCTATCAGGTATCGCCACAGACCGCACGAAGTGGATATGAGCATGGCATAGTTGCGACCCTTCTCCACACCCCAGAGCGGAACGACAGTGGGGTTGTCGGTGCCATACTCGTCCATCGGCATGAACTCGTAGAACACGTCGTAGTCGAGCATAAGCAGCATGGAAGGGTCTGAAGGGTCGTCCTGCAGACCGAAAAATCCCTCACTTGCGTTGTAGGTTTCCATGTAGTGCATATCGGG
>CAMHPM010000344.1 GCA_946187025.1 uncultured Prevotellaceae bacterium | reverse complement strand
AAACGCTCGCCACGCTGACTGGCATTGTCGAGGAGCGCGACGCCGCCATCCAAGAGCGCGACGACATTTCAGCCTCGCTCGAAAAGGCCGGACTCGACTACGCAGAGCAAGGAAAGGCTCTTTCTGATGCAGAGGCGAAGATTGCAAGCATGGTGACGACGATGCTGGCCGACGGTGCGCAGATGATTGATGTAGGTGGTTGCTCCACACGTCCGGATAGCGATGCTGCCGATGCTGCCGAGGAATGGACACGTCTTGACATGGCCCTGAAGGTGATACGCAAGAGGGCGGAGCAGTGTGTAGTGTCGGTCGATACGTTCCGGGCCGATATTGCAGAGCGTTGCATCGGCGAGTATGGTGTGGATATCGTAAACGATGTGTCGGGAGGATGTGCAGATATGTATGATACAGTTGCCCGCAATGGTGTGCCTTACATTCTGACATTCAACGAACCGCGCCGCACCGACATGACGGTATGCCAGCAGGCACTCTTGTTTTTTGCCGAGCGCATCCAGTTGTTGCGCGACCGCGGTCAGCACGACATCATTCTCGACCCGGGATTCGGTTTCAACAAGAGTCTCGACGAGAACTTCGAGCTTATGGCCAACCTCGATTCGCTCAGGGTGTTTCAGTTGCCATTGCTCGTGGGCATTTCACACAAACGGATGGTTTATCAGACTCTCGGCACCACACACGACCATGCAGCCAACGGAACCACGGTGCTGAACACCATCGCTCTTACACGCGGAGCCAACATCCTGCGTGTTCACGATGTGAGAAATGCCATGGAGTGCATACAGCTATGCACTTCGTGCAGATTGAAGATTGAGAATTTGCCGTCAGGACGGGGCATCCGCAATTCATATTATTAGAAGCATCCGCTATTATATTAATTATTCATTATTAATTATTCATTATTAATTATTCATTAATACATACACCATGATAGATTTTGGTATAAAAGACATAATCGACATAGTATGTGTGGCATTGCTGCTTTATTATGTGTATAAGCTGATGAAGGAATCGGGCTCGCTCAACATCTTCTACGGCATCTTGGTGTTTATGGTTGTATGGATTCTTGTGTCGCAGGTGTTTGAGATGAAACTGCTGCGTTCCATATTCGACAAGCTCATGAGTGTCGGAGTCCTTGCTCTCATCATCTTGTTTCAGGAAGAGATACGCAGGTTTTTCCTCACTGTCGGTTCGCAACGCAAGTTGGGATTCATCACCCGCCTGTTTGTGAAATCCAACCGTCGTCGCGCCCACAACCAGCAGGAAGAGAATCCGGCGGTGATGAAGATAGTGCGTGCCTGCGAGCAGATGAGCAAGAACAAGGTTGGTGCACTCATCATCATCGAACACAACATGTCGCTCACCGATATCGTCAACTCAGGCGAGAAGGTGGATGCCATCATCAGTTCGGCCCTTATCCAGAACATATTCTTCAAAAACAGTCCGCTACACGACGGTGCAATGATTGTGAGCCACGACCGCATCACTGCCGCAGGTTGCATCCTGCCGGTGTCGCACGACATGAACATACCAAAGGGGCTTGGCCTGCGCCATCGTGCCGCATTGGGCATCAGCCAGCAGAGCGACGCACTGGCCGTGGTGGTGTCGGAAGAGAACGGAGCCATATCGATTGCACGACGTGGCGAACTGCAACACCGGGTGGCCAGCGAAGACCTGGAACGTCAGATTGCTGAGGTGATGTAAGATTAATTATTTATTTAAGGGTAGTTATCGGGAATTAGAAGGAGTTATCGATTTGCTCAGGAGTTTAAAGACGATACCCATCCCGATGCAACATCCGCCCTCTATATACCTCTATATCCTTCTATCTTCTTCAACTTCCTTAACTCCAACTGACATGCGAAAAACTTGTATCATTTATAAATTATAAACTATGAAACGAACTGCATTACTGACCCTTTTGTTTATAACGGCATTTGGCGTTGCAGCCGCCAAGAAGGCGAAGCTGCCGACACGCTCAGAGGTGCTGAATGCCATGGAACTTGCCAACGACCATTTTACGAAGAAATATCCCGATGCCGGAGCACCGACGTTTGTGAAACGCTCGCGCCCCAGCAACCTGTGGACTCGCGGAGTCTATTTCGAGGGGCTCGTGGCACTGACCGACATCGAGCGTGCTGCCAACGCTCCTAAATACAATGCCAACAACCAGTATCTCTACGACTGGGCATCGTTCCACAAATGGGTGCCGCGCAACGGAGTCAAGACCCGCGATGCCGACGACTATTGCTGCTGTCAGGCATATCTGGCCATGTACCTCAACAGACAAACCACCGAGATTGCCCCTACCAGAGAGTGTATGGACAACCTGTTGGCCACCGAAGAGAGCGTACACGACTGGACCTGGATTGATGCCATACAGATGGGCCTGCCGGTACTCACCAAGCTGTCGCTTGTGGAGCAGAAGGAAGGCGACAGCAACTTGCCGGCGGACTCTTCAACAGGAGCGAAGGGCTGTGGTGGCGCGATAAAGACTTCACCCCACCCTATCAGGAGCCAAACGGCCGCAACTGCTACTGGAGCCGCGGCAACGGATGGGTATATGCGGCACTCGTGCGTGCCATGCAGGACATCATCGACATGCCTGGATACGACTCCCACCTCAGCCAATATCGGGCCGACTACA
>CAMHPM010000343.1 GCA_946187025.1 uncultured Prevotellaceae bacterium | reverse complement strand
TTCCGGATGTGAACCGTCGTCGGGCAAAGGACGTGCGAACTCGTAGGCCCATGCCTTGCCGCCTTTCTCCTGACGCACTTTGCAGAACTCTGCTATGTTGGGTGCCATGTTGCCCATATCGTTGAGGGTGTAGCCTATCATGTATGGTACGTCGGCCAATGTGCCTTCACGTGTTGCATCGTCGAAGCTCTTCAGGCTTACGTATCCGTCGATCATCGGCATATACATCATGCCCATGCGCATCATGCCGAATCCACCACCTTGAGGCACAGGGTTGGTCACTTGTGAATAGATGGTAGGCAGTGCATAGACGGTCTCGGTCGATGCCTGACGCATCTTTTGCAGGTCGGTCATGCCTGCCCAGTCGAACATCTTCTTTGCATTGGCTTCGGCGTCTTCAATCGAACCGCCGCTGTAGCGTCCGCCTCGCATCGTGCCGTCAGGATTAGGGATGCTAAGTCCCTGTGCGCTCATGATGACAGCTTTGTGGAAGAGTCCGCGGGCAAGAGGCGACTCACACAATGTGCGCACGCTGCCACCACCTGCACTTTGTCCGAAGATGGTCACGTTGTCGGGGTCGCCGCCAAACTGTGAGATGTTCTCCTTTATCCAGCGGAGCGATTGTATCTGGTCGAGGATTCCGTAGTTGCCCGAAACTCCGTGCGGGCTTTCGGCTGCAAGGTCTGGGTGGTTGAGGAATCCGAAGATGCCGAGACGATAGTTGATAGACACGAGCACCACATCCTTTGCTGCCCATTCCTGTCCGTCAAACTCGGGCTCGGAGCCCCATCCTTCGCGGTATCCGCCTCCATGAATCCACAGTGCTACAGGCAGTTTCTTGTCGGTTTGTCCAGCTGCTTTGGTCCATACGTTGAGGTAGAGGCAATCTTCGCTGTAAGGCGATTCGTCGCCATATCCCCATTCAGCTGCATATCCGCCCCAGTAGTGGAATGCCTGATAGCCGGGATGTCCGAAGCGGTCGCATAGCATGGTGTCGTTCCATGCCACTACAGGTTGCGGCTCTTTCCAGCGCAGGTCGCCAATTGGCGGTGCTGCATACGGGATGCCGCGATATACAAATACATCGGGATGGTCGTCGGCAACAACGCCTTGAATCTTTCCGCCCTCGATTGTTAACACTGGATTGTTTCTCTGCTGCTCATTGCATGATAGCAAAGCCAGCAACGGGAGTAAGAAGAATAACTTTCTCATGACATGTTGTTTTTATGAGGTTTGTAATTTAGGTCCGTAATTTAGGTTCCATAATTTAGGTTCTAATAACTTCAGCCCACAGGCCTCATTGTTTTTGATGTCGGCAGGCAGAAAAGGTTTAACCCCAGGTGCCTAAATGAGTTTAATTGCCCAGCAGTTGCTTCAGGCACGACACCGGTATGGTTGTCTTCACCACCATCTGCGGGTCGGTGTGGTTATTCCTGTCGGGGTTTGAATATAGTGTGTATGTGCTCGACACCATTCCCACCATGTTTCCGCAGTCGTCAACGATGGCACCTCCGCTTGCACCCACAGCATATCCGGCCGACACCTCCATGCGGTCGATCGAACCGCTGCGACGCCGTCCCTGCGATGTGGTATTGCGTGTCACCACCCCATCGGTATATATGTAGTACATCTCGCCCGGATGTGCCACTATGTGCACGTGCGAACCTGTCGGCGCCGTGTTGCCCAGCGGAACTGGAGTGAACTTCCGTCCCTGAGTATCGACTTGGAACAGGGCTATGTCGTTGCCTCGCGAATAGGCATGTATGCCCACCATGGGATAGACGTTGCCATCGATGTCGGCCACAAAGAACGCACTGTCGCTCCGCACCGAATCACGTGCATGGTTGATGATGCTTTCGAGCACATGATAGTTGGTGGCCATCACCCCTCCGTCGCTCACCGCAAAGGCCGTAGCCATCGATTGCACGTGCATGTTGCCGCAATCGGGACAGCGATAGTAGCGGCCGAAGATGTATGTGCTGCGCACCAGGCGTGCATATATCTCCTCGTTCGTGAGATTACGCTTCTGCATCTTGTTCGATTTCACTGCTTTCACCACCTCGGCCGAAGGACTGGAGGTCATGTTACGTGTCAGTTCCGACAGATGACAATAGGGTGTACGGGCCACGATGTCGGGCACCTTGCCGTTCATCGCGTTGTCCAGTTTCTGCTGGTTTATCATGATAACGTCGGTTTGTGCATACAGGCTCGAACTCACACAAACGGCGACACACACGGCCGAAGCCCTGCGTAGCATCAATTTAAGATTTATTCTATGGTTCATAATCGTTTGATTTTGCATCACACACCAACAGGCGTGCCGATGAATTCAGTTTGATATCACGACCACAAAGATACGTTTTTTGCATGAAACAACAAATCTGAACTGCAGAAAATCGGCGATGCTGCACCACATTTTGCCACCACAGGCAACGAGTTTGCTGTTTAGACATATAAAATACGACGAACAAATGAAAGCATCTGTAAAGAAAATCCCCACTAATGGAGTAAAGACATTTCCATACACACATATAAATATTTTCCCGCGCACGTAGAAGAATTTACCCGAAGTCCTACGAGTATTTACCCGAAGTCCTACGAGTATTTACCTGAGACTCCACACAAAAACTTAAATTTGTGGTGCAAATTATATAATTTGTCGTGCAAATTTAATAATTTGT
>CAMHPM010000342.1 GCA_946187025.1 uncultured Prevotellaceae bacterium | reverse complement strand
GGCCGGTGTGGCGGTGCCGGTCTTCTCGTTGAGAAGCAGCGGCAGTCAGGGCGTAGGCGATTTCGGCGACCTCCGCCAGCTCATCGACTGGGCACGACAAGTGGGTATGAGGGTGGTGCAGCTGTTGCCGGTGAACGACACTACGGCCTCGCACCGGTGGACCGACTCCTATCCCTACAACGTGATGTCGGTCAATGCCCTGCATCCGCAGTATCTCGACCTCCGTCAGATGTCGCCGCTACCGACGAAGCGAGCCATGACAGCCTTTGAGCGTGAGCGCCGCAGGCTCAATGCCATGGCCGAAATCGACTACGAAGCCGTGGAGGCACTGAAGCAGGACTACCTGCGTCAGCTCTATGCCGCCGAGGGTGAACAGACCTTGCGCAGTGCTGCCTGCAAGCGATTCGTGAAGGAAAACAACGACTGGCTGCGGCCATACGCCGTGTTCTCCTATCTGCGCGACACGTATGGCACGCCCGACTACACCCAATGGCCGGCACATGCCACCTACGACATGGCTGATGTGGATTCGCTTTTCAGACAACATGCCAGCGAGGTGGGCTACTATTGCTACGTGCAGTTCTGCCTGCATCGCCAGCTGTTGGCCGTGGGTCGCTACGCACGCCGCCAGGGCATCATACTGAAAGGCGACATACCGATAGGTGTCAGCCGCCGATGTGTGGAGACATGGCAGAATCCGCACTACTTCAACCTCGACCAGCAAACCGGTGCACCGCCCGATTTCTTCAGCGCCGACGGACAGAACTGGGGCTTCCCGACCTACAACTGGAGTGTGATGGCACGCGACGGCTACCGATGGTGGTGCGGTCGCATGACACGCATGTCGCAATACTTCTCGGCATATCGCATCGACCACATACTCGGTTTCTTCCGCATCTGGGAGATTCCGTGTCCACACCGCACAGGCCTGCTCGGACACTTCGCGCCGGCTATGCCGATGAGCCGCGAGGAGATAGAGGGCAGGGGAGTGCCGTTTGTACGCGAGATGTATCTGCAAGACCTTCACAACCACTCGCTCTACCATCCGCGCATATCGGCCAAGAACGAAGAAGCCTACCAGCAGCTGGATGCCGATGGGCGCCGGGCATTCGATGCACTCTACGAAGATTTCTTCTATCGGCGCCACAATCAGTTCTGGTATGAAGAGGCAATGAAGAAACTGCCGACCATCCTGCACTCGACACAGATGATAGCATGTGGCGAAGACCTCGGCATGGTGCCCGACTGTGTTGCGTGGGTGATGAAGGAACTGGGCATCCTGACCCTCGAGATACAAAGTATGCCGAAAGCCATGTGGACGGAGTTTGGCGACCCTCAGACCTATCCGCTCCTCTCGGTTTGCACCATATCGAGCCACGACACACCATCGATGCGCGGCTGGTGGCAGGAAGACGAACAGCGCGCACAGAGATACTATAACAACGCACTTGCACTGCCGGGCGATGCACCCAAGGACATGTCGGGCGCATTGTGCCGACGCATCATCTCCGACCACCTGCGCTGCCCGTCGGCACTCTGCGTGCTTACCATACAGGATTGGCTCGCAATCGACGAGAAACTACGACTCCCTGACCCATCGCGCGAGCGCATCAACATCCCGGCCAACCCACGACACTACTGGCGCTTCCGCCTGCATCTCGACATGGAGAAACTCTTGTCGGCCGACGAATTCAATAAAAACATAAAACAACTCATATCAACAACCCGACCATGAAACCGTCAATCGCCCATTCGGCATTAGCCCTTTTGTGCATTCTCGCCCCGACGGCAGTGAATGCAGCCACCATAGATGTCACCACCATGCGCCATGCAGGCCCATACACGATACAAGCACCGTTCATTGTCGATTCCACCGACGTCAATTCGCGCCGGTATGCCGACAAGACCTTGCTCGACCAACAACTCAACTTCGACCTCCTCAACGATGCCGCCGAACGCGACATCACTACACTGCCGGTGAGCGATGGCGGAGTGAAGATGGGGCTTCTGGGTTTCAGCTTTGCATCGAAGGCATACACCGATGTGACCATCAACGTGAAAGGCCTGAACCACTACCAGCTCTATGTGGATGGACGCCGGCAGATGTCGGGCTTCGTACAAACCGAACCCGCAACACACAAAGTGGTAGTGAAATACCTCTCGATGCCCGGCGAGACCGACTCGGTGAAGATAAGCATCGACTGCGACCGCGACAACGCCATAAGTGTGGGCAGCTACACCGCCCTCCACGACTACTGCTTCATGGATGTGATTCACGGCACACACTTCAGCGGTGCATCGATTTCGCCCAACGGACGCTACCTCATCGTCAACTATTCGACAGTGCGTCCTGGCGGTCAAACCAGCTCGAGGGCACGACTGGTCGATTTGCAGACAGGCAACACACTGCGCGAGGTGTCGAGCGGAATACGCTGGATGCCACGTAGCAACAAATACTACTTTGTGCGTGAGGGTGTGGACGGACGTCAGCTCATTGCCGTCGAACCACAGTCGGGAGCACAGCAAGTGCTGGTGCAGAACCTGCCAAGCGGAGGCTACACTATGAGCCCGACCGAAGATTTCCTCATCTACACCATCTCGACCGAAGGACCGAAGGAGGATACCGGCGTGTATCAGGTGATCGAACCCGACGACCGACAGCCGGGATGGCGCACACGCACCAACATCGC
>CAMHPM010000341.1 GCA_946187025.1 uncultured Prevotellaceae bacterium | reverse complement strand
TGATGTTGATGGTATATTTCGAGTCCCACGGAGCATCTCGTTTGTCGTTCCACACACCCTGGAGGTTTGCAGGCTGACCACCAGGCTGCGAAGAAGAGATAAGCAGGTAACGGCCATAGTTGAACAGGAGGGCCACCATGCCCATATCCCTGCTTCCGGTAAATTTGGCCAGACGCTGGTTGGTTGGCAGCTTTGCATTGTCAGTAGATGTGAGGTTGAGGTGTACACGACCATATTGCTCCTGATATGCCTCAACATGTCGTTGAAGCAACTCGTCGAACGTATATTGCTTTGCATTTGAAAGAATCGACTCATTCAGCGTCGAGGCATTACCCGACACATCATGATAGTTGACATAATTGGTCGATGCAGAAATATAAAGCGTTGCTTCTGTGGCCCTTGCAACGAGAAGCGACGGGTGTCCGTTGTGGTTTGAAGTGACAATCGTTCCATCGCTCACGACATCAACCACACACTCTGCATTGAGCTTTCCTGATATTCCTTCCTGCGACTGACCCTGAATCACCGAAGTGAGACGACCTTTTGTGGCTTTGGTCGTGATGCCGAACGTGCAATCCTGTCCCACATAGAAGTTCATCGTACCACCAATAGCCTTAAGGTTTACAGCAATTACCTTGTCGGGCAACGATGCAAACACACGACGCTCATAAGTCACATCATTGTTGACGAAACGGGTGAAAGTCAGCGCACTGTCAAGATTAAGTTCACGGTAATAATCATCGGCAGTTTCATCAAGACGCAGAAAATCGAGTTGCAGATTACCGAGTGTGAGGTATCGCATACCATGCGGCCCCTTCACAAACTGCTGGTCTATAATGCTTTGAGCATCCGACTCTTTGCCCGAGAATATGAGGTTGCGCACCTCATCGAGGTATGAAAGCGAGGTCTTCGAGTTGTTGTTATGAGGCCCGCCACTCCAAAAAGTCTCCTCGTTCAGCTGAATGGTTTCGTGTACAGTACCGCCATATACCATTGCACCCATCTTACTATTACCAACAGGCAAGGCCTCAAGCCAGATATTTGCCGGTTTGTCATACCACAATCTATCTTGTGACGTTGCATTTATGGCACCACAAAGCAACATCGATATAAGTATTGTTTTCTTCATCTTAACACTTTTTAGGTTATTAATATACAAGATATAAAACACAAGGTTGCGATTTGATTTGCGATGCTGCAAAGTTATACATAATAATAGAATAACATATAACCGATTTGTTTCAAATAGTTGCATATTCGTAACATCGGCAATTGAGGAGTAACAATAAGCACATAATGGAGTAGTAATAAGCAAATACTGGAGTTGCGATAAACAAATAATGAAATAGCAATAAGCAAATAATGTAGTAGCGGTAAGGAAATAAAAAAAGGGACAATCATTCACATGCTTGTCCCCAATTAACATCTTAAATAAAATGAAAAAATATGCGGAAGAGGGGGGATTCGAACCCCCGATACGGTCACCCGTATACCGGTTTTCGAGACCAGCGCAATCGTCCACTCTGCCACCCTTCCAATATTTATGTCAAGTCATCGTCTTCGTAATCGAGTCATATTCCTCGTTAGCACTTGGAGCATATACCCCGTAATCAAGTCATATTCCTCGTTTATACTTAGACCATACACCCCGCTTGGTGTATCTTATCTGTAATCTTCTGTTGTGAAGCAGAACTCAGTCAGCTTTTCGTGTGTTTCTGCATTGTAGTATGCATATACAATATTGAGTCCTTCTTCTTTCACATGTCGCAAATCGACCGAATTTCTAACAGCTTTCAGCAGGTTTCCCTTCAACTCATCATGCTTCAGCTCCATCTCTTCCAGCATAATCGAGTCGGCTTTCACTGAATAGCAATACGTGTAGTTGTTGTTGCTATCGTTGTGGCAAACCAAGCTGTCGAGTATGATAATATCTTCAAACTCAGGTCGCGGACAATTCTTTTTTGTAAATTCGCGTGCCTCACGTTCAAAACGCTCTCGTTTTGATTCCTGGCATGATGATGCAAGAATCATCAACATCAATGAGACACATGCAATCAATATGTAGGCCGGACGCTTCTTGTATAATTCCATACTGCAGTGTTATGATGTTGCAGTTTCCTTTGCATCTATTCGGCGAATAGCTTCTTTCAGTGCAATCGCCAATTGTTGCGGACAGGATGTAGCCTTGGTTCCACACTTCACATCTTCAAGCAGTGAGATGATGTCTTCGGCTTTACGTCCTTTGGCCAGTTGAGCCACGCCCACAGTATTACCTGGACAACCTCCAACAAAGTTGATGCTTTGTATCGTGTGATTGTCGTCGACCTCAAACTCGATGGCTTTCGAGCAGGTTCCGTGGGTATGGTATATTGCTTTCATCAATTACTTCATGTTGGTATATACGTTCTGTACATCGTCGAACTCCTCGAGTTTCTCAACCATCTTGTCGATAGTTTCACGCTGTTCGTCGGTCACTTCCTTCAAGTCGTTTGGCACGTAAGTGAATTCGGCAGCAGTGATTTCATACTTATGGTCTTCGAGGTATTTCTGAATGAGAGAGAAGCTCTTTGGATCGCCATAGATGGTGATGAGTGTCTCGTCTTTGTCTTCATCATATTCCTCATCAAACTCGTCGTTCACACCGAGGTCGATAAGTTCGAGTATCATCTCGTCGGTATCAAGTCCCTCTGG
>CAMHPM010000340.1 GCA_946187025.1 uncultured Prevotellaceae bacterium | reverse complement strand
GCACCGGTAATGATAGCGAGCAGCAGTCCTTGCTTCACTGCATGTTGCATTGCATACCCATCCTTGATATTTACGGTACGCATAGGTTCGCCCGACGGATGGAGCGAGATAGTCTGACGACTGAGAACACCATCTACATCGAAAAAGAGTGCCTTGATTTGTGAGAGGTCATAGTTTATCATGTGCAATACTTTCTGACATTATCTTATATATATTCTGTATGTGTGGCTGGTCGGCCAGCAGGTCGAGATGAGCCTTTACAACGGCCGCATCGTGACGGATTGCAGGTCCTGTCTGTGCTTTCTGTGGCGGCAGGTAATGTACCTTTGCGGCCACTTCGTCAATCAGTGGTAGCATCGAGCTGAAACTGATGCCGTGCCTGGCAAGGATTTCGTCAGCCAGAGCATAGCAATGGTTTGCAAAATTGCTGCAGAACACAGCTGCAAGATGTAAATACTTGCGGTCTTCGGAACTGAGAGGCTGAACGTGGGTTGTAATTGAGTGCGACAGGCCGAGCAACAATTCCTCGTCGTCCTTTGTCGTTGCTTCCACAAATATAGGTATCAGGCCGAAATCGACACGACGTTGTTTTGAGAATGTCTGCATCGGATACAACACCCCGCGTCGGGTTGCCGGAATCACATTAATTGACATCGAACCTGCTGTATGTACGATGAGCGGAGTGTTACGGTTCGATTCGCCACCAGCACCCAAATGGCGGGTAAGCCTGCCTGCAATGTCAGGCAGTGCGGTGTCGGTCACACTGATGATATAAATGTCGGCATCGCAGCATATCTTTGCAATGTCGTCAACAGCAGCGGAACCGACAATTGCAGCAAGAGCCTCGGCCGCACCAATGGTACGGCTATATACTTGCACAATTGTATTTCCTGCTTCCTGCAATGCAGGTATCAGGCTTGTGGCAAGATTTCCGGCTCCGATTGCAACGATATTCATGATTCTGCGGCTCAGATGTTTTTCACTTGTGCCCAGGCAAGTTTCTCCTCGTCCTGCAGTTTACGTTCCACAGCAGGATGTCCGATAGCGATGACACACTC
Organism: uncultured Prevotellaceae bacterium; assembly: GCA_946187025.1. Classification (GTDB taxonomy): domain Bacteria; phylum Bacteroidota; class Bacteroidia; order Bacteroidales; family Bacteroidaceae; genus Colivivens. Next base: position 1,636 of record CAMHPM010000340.1, on the reverse strand, counting down.
TACTTCCCAGTTATCGGGCAGTTGCAGCAGTGTTTTTATCACGTCGGATGCAGATGTTCCGTCGGCGTTGTTACGCAGGCGAATCTGGCTCCAGCACGAACCGAGCCCCAGTTCGGTGGCTTGATACTGCATAGTCACTGCCGCTATCGACGCATCCTCTACCCACACATCGGTTGCGTTTGCATCGTATGCCACGACAATTGCAACAGGTGCTGTGGCAATGAAGTCGCCACCCATGGTCTTACATTTGGCCAGTTCGGTCAGTACCTGACGGTCTTTCACCACGATAAACTGCCATCCGCGCTGACTGTGTCCTGTGGGCGACATGAGTGCGGCACGGAGTATGGTATGAAGCTCATCGTCGGTCACCTGTGTTTCGGTAAACTTACGTATGCTTCTACGTTTCTGTACAATGTCTGTAAAATTCATGGAGTCATTCGTTTTTTGCCTATTTCAGCGTGTCGAGGAAACGGAATATATTTTCGAGCATCAGTTCCTTGCTGCCTTCCCAAGTGAATGTGTGGCGCATACCTTCAGCTTCGAACCACTCAGCAAGTGGTGCTGTCTGATTATGATACACAGCAAAGCGTTTCTTTATTGTTTCCTCATTATCGTCGGCACGTCCTTGTTCCTTCGCACGATTGAGCAGTCGTGCCATAAGTGTGTCTTCGTCAACGATGAGTTCTATCATCACTCCCATGTCGTGGCCACGCTGTGCCAGCATTTGTTTCAGGGCTTCAGCCTGAGCAATGGTGCGTGGGAAACCGTCGAATATCACCCCTTTGCCTTCCGACATTGAGTCGTAGGTTTTTGCCAGGATGTCGATCATGAGGTCATCGGGAATGAGCTGTCCATTGTCGATATATCCCTTTGCAATCTTTCCAAGCTCTGTACCTTGTTTTATTTCACCACGCAGTACGTCGCCGGTCGATATGTGTCCCATGTTGTAGCGAGATACTATCTCGTCACTATAGGTGCCCTTTCCTGAACCCGGAGCACCGAAGATGATAATGTTTTTCATAATCTTGCTTATACTTATTTTTAATCTATTATATATTCGTTTATATATATTCCTTTCAAACCACTTTATAGATGTCGCGATAGTTGCGACCGAATCCGTCGTAATCGAGTCCGTATCCCACGATAAAGTCGTTAGGTATCTGCAATGCACAATAGTCGATTTTGATATCTACCTTGAGCTTATCTGGCTTTTGCAACAGACATGCCACTTTCACCGAGCTGGCTCCCATTTGCTGGAAATTAGGCAAGATGTTGCTCATCGTGATGCCCGTATCGACAATATCCTCGACAATGATGATGTCACGCCCCACGACGTCGGCCGTGATGCCTAACAGTTCACGCACTTCGCCCGTGGTGTCCATTCCGTCGTACGACGAGAACCTGGCAAAGATGATCTCGGGTTGGAAGTCGAGATATCGCACGAGGTCGGCGGCAAACATAAACGCACCATTGAGTATGCACACCATCACAGGTTGGCGTCCTGCATAGTCGGTGTTAAGCTGTGCGGCCACTTTCTTTATTTTCTCCATGATTTCCTCTTCCCTGATCGACAGTTCAAAGTCGCGGTCGAGCACATGAATCTTTTTTGTTTCCATCTTATTATTTACGATTTACA
>CAMHPM010000339.1 GCA_946187025.1 uncultured Prevotellaceae bacterium | reverse complement strand
GCCACGGTCGGTCACGAGCTTTACTTGCGGGCGTGCAGGGTCGGCTGCGATGGCATCGCGCACTGCCCGTGCTATTTCACCGGCGGCTTGTTTGTCGGGGTGGATGCCGTCGGGGAAGTGGGCTCCCATGCTTTGGGTGAGTGTGTGGAGGTCGAGCAGCTGCCAGTTGTGCTTCTTGCTGATTGAGGTCACGGCAGGTATCACGCCATCGGTGATGATGCTGTCGTTGATGCCCCATGCGTGGTTGAATGCCTTGGCCGGCAGGGCCATGATGATGCGTGGATGTGATGGCAGTCGCGAGAGGGTGGTGGCTATCTGTTCGAGGTCTTTACGAAATTGCTTCTGCGACTTCCAGTTCTGGGGCTTGGTGTCGTTGGTGCCGAGTTTCACGACCACGATGTCGGGGTTGAACCTAAGTGCGGCGGCATACTCCTCGGTGGCGGTGTAGGGGTCGTCGCTTGCCGACTGCGCACATTTGCCGCAGTTGCCGAAGTTTCTCACGTCGAAACCCGTGCCGAGCAGCACTTGCAGCTGGGCGGGGTAGGAGTCGTGGTCGCGGTCGGAAATGCCGTGGCCCCACGTTATGCTGTTGCCTACACAGGCCACTTTCACTTGTTGGCCGAGGGCTGGAGTTGAAGCGATGAGCATGGCCGTCATCATGACGAGCGTGGCTGCAATGTTGAGGATGTTTCGTTTCATGTCGTCAGGCGTGTTGGTTTTTCTACAAGTGCAAAGGTAAGAAATAATCGACAAACCACAAACTGCAATCCTACTTTTTCCACCTATCATGAATAATAATTCATGACAACCGTCGTGATTTGACATCTTGCAGCACACTATTGTGTGCGACTGCCGCTGTCGGTACTGCCCCGCACGTGTAATTGCTGACAATGTGTGCCGATATAAACATTTTCTCTCGCACGTGCAGTCGTTTTGCTGTGAGTACACAAGTATTTTCCTGCGAGTGCTGAAGAATTCTTTAATTTGTGGTCAGAAATTATATAATTTGTCGTGCAAATTTAATAATTTGTGGTCAGGAATTTAATAATTTGCACCACAAATTAAAGAATTCTTCAGCACTCGTAGGAAAATGCACCTGCACCCGAAGGAAAATTACTCAGCACACGCATCAAAATTCCAATACCGGCGCCAGCCCTCACTCTTGTTTCGGAAATACGACGCAAATGTCGCCTGTCGGGCCGGAATGCAGTTTTTCGTGCTTATTTATTGCATATAAATAAAAATAATGTGTGAAGTGTGCTTGCCGTATCGGGAAATTGTGCTATATTTGCAGCGTAGGAACCAAATCCTGCGCTTACTGAAAAGAAATAATAACAAATACAACTAAGCATAAAAGCAAACAACTTATGAAGAAAGCATTTCTTACGCTTATGTCAGTGGCCTTTATCCTGACTTTTGCATCATGGCAGAGAGCCGTTCCCGGCATTACCGACGATGGTCCGTTGCAGATCTACGGAGTGGCATTCTACAACCTTGAGAACCTGTTCGACACCATCCACGACGAGGGAAAGAACGACTACGAGTATCTGCCCGACGGTACAAACAAGTGGGGTACACTGAAATATACCAACAAACTGAAGAACATGGCACAGGTGCTCAACAACCTAGGCACCGAAATGACCATGAAGGACGGCCTGCGCAAGGTGTGTAAAAGTCCGGCAATCATAGGCCTGTCTGAGGTGGAGAACCGCCGTGCACTCGAAGACCTGCTGCGCGAACCGGCACTGCGTGACAAAGGCTGGCAGATAATCCACGTTGAAGGTCCCGACAAGCGTGGTGTGGATTGTGCTTTCTTCTACGACCCCTCTCAGTTCCACCTCGAACACTATCACCTCACCAACTACGTGTATGAGAACGGCGACACCACACGTGCCACACGTGGATTCCTCCTGGCAAGCGGCACGCTGGCAGGCGAGAAGATGCACTTCATCGTCAACCACTGGCCCTCGCGCGCTGCAGGAAGCGAGTTTCGCGAGATGGGCGGACGCCAGGTGCGCCGCATGATCGACTCCATACAGGCACTCGACCCCAAGGCAAAAGTCGTCATCATGGGCGACCTCAACGACGACCCGAAGGACAAGAGTGTGACTAAAGCCCTCGGAGCCAAGAGTAAGGCAAAGGACTGCGGCCCGCACGATATGTTCAACCCTTGGTATGAGACACTCTACAAAGTGGGGCAGGGCACACTGCTCTACGACGGCAAGTGGAACCTCTTCGACCAAATCATCTTCTCGGGCAACCTGCTCAACCCTGAAGGACAGACCAACTACGACGAACTGAAGTTCCGCAAACACGAAATATACCTGCGCGACTTCCTCATCACACAAGAAGGCAAGACAAAGGGCGCACCAAAACGTACGACGGCCAGCGGAGTGTGGCTCAACGGCTACAGCGACCACCTGCCTACACAGATATTCCTGGTGAAGAGAGCAGGGAAGTAAAAAGCCTCCAGGCCCTCTCCTTACTCCCCCAAGCCCCCTCCTTACTCCCCCAAAGGGGGAGAGGCACGCAGGGGATGAGAGCTCCGAGGATTCCGAGAACTCCGAGTCCTCCGAGAACTTCCCAAGTGCTAGAGCCACGCGCGATAAGGCAAATGAGCAAACGATAAATAATCAAATAACAATAAAATAATAAATGATAAATCGTTAAATATAAAAAGATTATGAAGAAACTTATTGCTTT
>CAMHPM010000338.1 GCA_946187025.1 uncultured Prevotellaceae bacterium | reverse complement strand
AGCTCGACCCGCTGAAGTACGACCTCCTGTTCGAGCGTTTCCTCAACCCCGACCGCATCTCCCTGCCCGATATCGACGTCGATTTCGACGACGACGGCCGCGGCAAGGTACTGCAGTGGGTCACCGAGAAATACGGAGCCGAGAAGGTGGCACACATCATCACCTACGGCACTATGGCCACAAAACTTGCCATCAAGGATGTGGCACGAGTGCAGAAGGTGCCGCTTTCACAGGTCAACGCATTGTGTAAGGCCATCCCCGACCGCCTGCCCGACGGCAAGAAGATGAACCTGAAGAACGTAATCGAATGTGTGAAGGAAGTGCGCGATGCCGCCACATCGACCGACGAAAACCTGCGCGCCACACTCACCTACGCACAGATGCTCGAAAACAATGTGCGCAACACCGGAGTACATGCCTGCGGAACCATCATCTGCCGCGACGACATCACCGACTGGGTGCCGGTGAGCACAGCCGAAGACAAGGAGACACACGAGAAACTGAGCTGCACACAATACGACGGACACGTAATCGAAGAGACAGGACTCATCAAGATGGACTTCCTCGGCCTAAAGACCCTGTCGCAACTCAAGGAAGCCGTAGAGAACGTGCGCGACAGCCTTGGCATCGAACTCGACGTTGACCACATCGACATCACCGACCCCGCAACCTACCATTTGTATTGCGACGGACGCACCATCGGCACCTTCCAGTTCGAGTCGGCCGGAATGCAGAAATACCTCCGCGAGCTGCAACCATCAGTGTTCGAAGACCTCATTGCCATGAACGCCCTCTACCGTCCGGGACCAATGGACTACATCCCCGACTTCATCAACCGCAAGACCGGACGCGCCGAAATCACCTACGACATACCGGCACAAGAGAAATACCTGAAAGAGACCTACGGCATCACCGTGTACCAGGAGCAAGTCATGCTCCTCTCACGCCTGCTGGCCGATTTCACACGCGGCGAGAGCGACACCCTGCGCAAGGCAATGGGAAAGAAACAGAAAGACAAGCTCGACGAGCTGAAGCCTAAATTCATCGAAGGCGGCAAACGCAACGGCCACCCAGCCGACAAACTCGAGAAGATATGGAACGACTGGGAGAAATTCGCCTCCTACGCCTTCAACAAGAGCCACGCCACATGCTACTCGTGGGTTGCATTCCAGACAGCCTACATCAAAGCCAACTATCCCGCACAATGGATGGCAGCCGTCATGAGCCGAAGCCTTACCGACATAGCCGAAATAAGCAAACTCATGGACGAATGCCGCGCCATGGGCATCGACACCCTCGGACCCGACATCAACGAGAGCCGCATCAAGTTCTCAGTCAACCACCAAGGCTCCATACGCTTCGGCCTCGCAGCCATCAAAGGCGTAGGCGAAAACGCAGTACAATCCATCATCACCACACGCGAAGAAGGCGGACCGTTCCGCGACGTGTTCGACCTCGTAGAGCGAGTGAACCTCACCGCCTGCAACCGCAAAAACCTGGAATGCCTGGCATGGGCCGGAGCATTCGACTCCTTCGGCCTGCCACGCGAAATATACTTCGCACCATCAACCACCAACGGAGAGCAATTCATCGACACACTCATCAAATACGGCAACCGCTACCAAGCCGACAAAGCAGAAGCACGCAGCAGCCTCTTCGGCGAAACCGAGATAACAACCGTACACCCACCACTGCCAAAGCTCTACAACACCCTGAGCAACATCGAGCGCCTCAACCGCGAGCGCGACCTCGTAGGAATATACCTGTCGGCACACCCACTCGACGAATATTCCATCATCATCAACCACGTGTGCAACACACCGCTCGACACACTCGAAGACCTCACACAACACGTCGGCAAGACCGAACTCACCTTCGCCGGCATCGTGACCGAAATACGACAAGCTTCGACCAAGAAAGACGTACCGTGCGGATTCGTCAAAATCGAAGACTTCAAAAGCGCATACACCCTGCGCATGTTCGGACAACGATGGGTCAACGTGCGACACCTGTTCCGCGAACAAGAAGCCGTCTTCATCCGCGCATCCGTGCAACAACGCTACCCACACAACAACCAGATGCTCGACCTCGTAGTCAACTCCGTAGAACTGCTGCCCGAAGTCAAGAGCCAACTCATCGACAAGCTCACACTCACATTCTCACCAACCGACATCACACTCGACATCATCAACGAACTCTCAACCATACTGCACCGCTCAAAAGGCAACACACAACTGCAACTACAGATAACCGAGCCGGGCGAACGACCGATAGTCCTCACATCCGAAGACAAAATCGACGTCACAGCCGAGCTCTCCCACTTCCTCGAACAACACCAAAACACATTCACCATGGAAGTGAACTGACCACGAGAGTGCGCACTCACAGCCCCGAGACTCCGCACTCACGACCCCACGAGTGCGCACTCACAGCCACGAGACTCCGCACTCACAGCCCCGAGACTCCGCACTCACAGCCCCGAGACTCCGCACTCGCAAACCGCCCCAAGGTCCCTAAACACCCTAAGGACCCCAAAGACCCTACCCCTTTAAACTCGTTAACAGCCCCAAATGACATTGCGATTTATACCAGCAAATTGCTGTACCAGAAAGGTATATAAGTGATAGTATGGGGCATAGTAGCAGTGGGGACGTCACCTCAAAATACATTGGCCCATACCCTTTAAAGAAAATGTTGGAATATAATTCGT
>CAMHPM010000337.1 GCA_946187025.1 uncultured Prevotellaceae bacterium | reverse complement strand
TAACTTCCTGAGCGAACAAAGCGAGCGATAACTTCTCTTCCATTCCTTTCTATTCTTGAAACTGAAGCAAGTGGAACTTGCGAAAGTTGAATAAATAAGACTATGAAACGAATTGTCATTATCGACGGAGGTCCGCGCAAGATGTTCAACACGGCCTCTATACTACAGAAGGTGGCAGAAGGTGCAAGCTCGGTGAGCGATGACATCGAAGTGAAGACCGTGCGCTTGTATGGCCTCGACTACAAAGGTTGTATGTCGTGTATGGCGTGCAAAATCAAGGGTAAGGCAACGAATGTGTGTAAGTTCAAGGATGCCCTCACACCCGTGCTTGAAGATATAGCCTCAGCCGACGGACTTGTGCTCGGTTCGCCAATCTATTTTGGCGATGTGACAGGACAGATGCGCACCTTTCTCGAGCGCCTCGCCTTCCCGTGGCTCTCGTACAACGACTATAGCATGACTGCTCCGAAGCGTATGCCGGTACTCCTCGTCGAGACGATGAACGGCACCGCCGAGCGCAACAACAGCCAGGGATATGGCTCGATGGAGTATTGCATCAAGGCATCGCTTGGCGAACCCGAACACCTCATCGCCTACAACACCTATCAGGTGAAAAACTATGCAAACTATGAACTTGCAGGTTTTTCCGAGGAAGCCAAACGCCAGTATCGCGAAGCACACTGGGAGGAAGACCTGCAGAAAGCATACGATGCAGGAAGGAGAATGGCGCAAAGCATTGCATAATCTACGCGCAACCATGACCTTTTCAAGGCATAAAGGTGTCGTCTGTGGTATATTGGCTGCAGTATGCTACGGAACCAACCCATTCGGAGCACTGCCGCTCTACGACGAGGGAGTGAACACCTCGTCGGTGTTGTTCTACAGGTTTTCGATGGCAGTGACGATGTTGGGCCTCATGTTGCTTGCCGAGCGTAAATCGTTTCGCATCGGCATGAAAGACCTGAGGGTGATTGTTGCGCTCGGGCTCTTGTTTGCTGCATCGAGCATCACTTATTATCAGAGTTTCCGCTTCATGGATGCCGGCATTGCATCGACCATACTCTTTGTCTATCCTGTGATGGTGGCTGTGATTATGGCCGCATTCTTTCACGAACACATCAAAGCCTCGACCATCGTGGCCATAGTGCTTGCGTTGTCAGGCATAGTGTTACTCTACAAAGGCGACACAGGCATAACGCTCAGTACTGTTGGCATATTGCTCGTCATGGTGTCATCGCTCACATACGCAGTGTATATCGTGGTGGTCAATCAGTCGAGCATACGTATGCCTGCATTGAAACTTACGTTTTATGTACTCCTTGTCTGCATGATGGCCCTTCTGGCATACTCCGCCACCTCGCCCGACTACCACCTCATGCTGCCCCCATCGCCACGCGCGTGGTTCTATGCTTGTTGGCTCGGATTGGTGCCTACGGTGCTGTCGTTGGTGCTGATGACCGTAGCCGTTCACGAAGTGGGAGCTACACCCACCGCCATCATGGGAGCACTGGAGCCGCTCACGGCCGTTGCAATCGGGGTGTTGGTATTCGACGAGTCGCTCACGCTGCGCCTCATGGTGGGCATCGTGCTCATACTTGCTGCCGTTTTGCTCGTCGTGATTGGTAAGAAGAAAGTAAAGAAACAGGTTACAGTAATTCAGAAATGAACATAGAAGATTATCGCGAGTATTGCCTGTCGCTGGGCGATGATGTGGAAGAGAAACTCCCTTTCCAGAAATTCAAAAACGGAGAGGGTGTGCTTGTCTTCTACGTCTGTGGCCACATGTTTTCGTTCTTCGACTGCAACGACTTCTCTGTCATCTCGCTCAAATGTCAGCCAGAGCGCATCGATGAACTGAAGGCGCAGCATGGATGTATTGGCAATCCTTACAACGAATCGCCCAAACACTGGATAGGCATCAATCCTGCTACAGCTCCCGACAGCCTCTTGCTCGAACTCACTCGCAATTCCTTCAATATAGTAAAAGCCAAATATCAGAAGAAAAAGTCGGGGCGTGTAGCGGCTAAATTTCTCCAATCTAAGAATAGTTTTTACTAAGCGTCGGCAAACACCTTTCCGTCGTCGAGGGTGACTTGCAGCTTTGTGTATTCGCTGTGGAAGTCGTGACGTAGGCGGTCGAGGTATCGTTTGCTTTCCCACTTACACATCGGCAGGTCGTGCAGCAGGCAGTTGCCGCATGTCTGAGGAGTGGTGGCAGGCACATGGTCCTGAGTGAGAATCCATTCGAGGCATCGGATGGTGAGGCTTCGCATGTCTTCCACCGTGTAGTTTCCGGTCATGATGATATACATGCCGGTGAGGCATCCCATTGGCCCCACATATACCACGTCGTCCTTCACCTCGCTGTTGCGGAACCATGTGGCCATGAGGTGCTCCAAGCTATGTATGGCAGCAGGTGCTACGGCCGGTTCTTTGTTGGGTTCGGTGATGCGGAGGTCGAATGTCGTAAAGCCCTTATCTACGCGCGACACGTAGATGCCTGGTTTCAGTTGTGTGTGGTCGATTGTAAAACTCTGTATTGCTTCCATGGGGTGTGAGTTTTTGAGTTTTTGAGTTTTTGGGTTTTTGAGTTTGTAAGTTTTTGAGTTCTTGAGTTTGTAAGTTTTTGAGTTTGTAAGTTTTTGAGTTTGGGGAGGTTTATTTCCTTCCGGACGGACTCTCCCACCTGAAAGGGGGAGTACCCGCAGGGG
>CAMHPM010000336.1 GCA_946187025.1 uncultured Prevotellaceae bacterium | reverse complement strand
AGAACCATCCGCGTGTCTGGTCAACACCTTCGGCAATGAAGTCGGCAGGGTAGGCCAGTCCTTTGTCGATGAGGTCACGATTCTCGAACGGATAGTGTATCTGTGCGTACGGCATGGCTCCCGAGTCGAACCAAACGTCGATGAGGTCGAGTTCGCGTGTTAGCACATCGCCGCTCTTGCCTACGAGCTTGATGTCGTCAACGTATGGACGGTGGAGGTCGATACGGTCGTAGTTCTCCTGACTCATGTCGCCCGGCACGAAGCCCTTATCCTTCAGTGGATTGGATGTCATGACGCCTGCTGCCACCGAGCGCTCTATCTCGTTGTAGAGTTCCTCGACACTGCCTATACATATCTCCTCGCGTGTGTCGCGATTGCGCCATATAGGAAGTGGAGTACCCCAGTAGCGCGAACGCGAGAGGTTCCAGTCGTTGAGGTTCTCGAGCCATTTGCCGAAACGCCCGGTGCCGGTCGATTCGGGTTTCCACTTGATGGTCTTGTTGAGTTCGTACATGCGGTCTTTCTTGGCTGTGGAGCGGATGAACCATGAGTCGAGTGGATAGTAGAGCACAGGCTTGTCGGTGCGCCAGCAGTGTGGGTAGTTGTGGATATGTTTCTCTATCTTGAATGCCGTGCCTGCTTCTTTCATTTCGAGGCAGAGCACCACGTTGAGGTCCATGTCTTTGTTGGCTGCCTTCTCGTCGTATTTGCCGCCTTGGTTATACTTTGGGTCGTATGCGTTCTTCACATAGTTGCCCGAGTGCTGCCAGTAGCTGTCGTTGACACACATGGCGAGGAAGTCAGGGTCGATGTCGTCCTTTACGAAGTACTTACCGGTGAAGTCCACCATCGGACGTGTGTCGCCTGCGCGGTCGATGATGAAGAGCGATGGCACGCCTGCATCTTTGGCCACCTTGGCATCGTCGGCACCGAATGTAGGTGCGATATGCACGATGCCCGTACCGTCGTCGGTGGTGACATAATCGCCAGGGATTACACGGAATGCATCGGCCGTCTTGTCAACTACCTTATCGCCTTCGATTGCACATGGCTTCACCCATGGGAAGAGCTGCTCATAGTGGATGCCGAGCAGGTCGGTACCCTTGCCGCGCCACAGAATCTCGATTGGCTTTTCGTTGCCCTCTTCGTCTTTCTCTGGCTGGAAGTAGGTGCTCAGGCGGCTTTCGGCAAGTATGTATATTGCTTCTTCACCGGTGTATGGGTTCTTTCCCTTGATGGCTACGTAGTCAATCTTCGGTCCTACGCACAGTGCGGTGTTCGATGGCAGTGTCCAAGGTGTGGTTGTCCATGCGAGTATGTAAACCTGCATGTCGGCCTGAGCCTTGAATGGAGGAACATCGGTAACCTTGAATTGTGCTGTGACGGTTGTGTCCTTCACGTCGCGGTAGCATCCAGGTTGGTTCAGCTCGTGGCTCGAAAGTCCGGTGCCGGCAGCTGGCGAATATGGCTGTATGGTGTAGCCCTTATATAGCAATCCCTTGTTGTAGAGTTGCTTGAGCAGGTACCACAAGGTTTCGATATACTTGTTGTCGTACGTGATGTAGGGGTGTTCGAGATCGACCCAATAGCCCATCTTGTCGGTCAGCTCGGTCCATTCGCCAGTGTACATCATCACGTTCTCACGACATGCGCGGTTGTAGTCATCCACGCTTATCTTCTTGCCGATATCTTCCTTCGTAATGCCCAGCGACTTTTCGACCGACAGTTCAACTGGCAGTCCGTGTGTGTCCCATCCGGCTTTGCGCTTCACCTGCATTCCCTGCATGGTCTTGTAGCGCAGGAATGTGTCTTTGATGGTGCGTCCCATCACGTGGTGGATGCCTGGGTGTCCGTTGGCTGATGGAGGTCCTTCGAAGAATATGAACTGTGGAGCACCTTCGCGCTCAGATATGCTTTTGTGGAACGTGTCGTCTTGGTTCCATCTTTTGAGTACTTCGTCGTTTACTTGCGACAGGTCGAGTCGTGTCCGTTCTTGAAACATGATGTTATTTACTATTTAACCATTTACTATTTACTATTTGCCATCCGGCTGGTCAAAGCTCTTCCCCTTGGGGGAGGCGGGGGAGAGGTTTCTTATTTCAACTTTATATTTCCTATCTTCTGTGTTTTGCCGCAGTAGTGGCAGCGCAGTGTGCGCGATGCTTTATCTACGATAAACAGTGTGTGCATTGGCTCGTTGTTGGTGATACACACAGGGTTGGCACATTGCACCACGTCGGTCAGCGAGTCGGGCAGGGCTATCTCGCGCTTTTCTGTCACTTCATAGTTGCGTATGACGGTGAGTTGCATGTCGGGGCACACCACCGACAGTCGGCTCAGCTCCTGGTCGGTGAAGTATTTGTCGGCCACCTTGATGAGGCCCTTCTTGCCCATCTTCTTGCTTTCGAGGTTGTTGCCTATAGTTACTGGATTCTCGCTCTTCTCCAGTTCCAACAGCTTGGCGATGGTGAAGAGGCGGTCGCATGGTATGTGGTCGATTACGGAGCCGTTTTCAAGTGCGGCTACGAGTAGGTCTTTGGTTTTCATTTAATGAATAATTAATAATGAATAATGAATAGCGGATGTGTCGGAGTTCTAGGAGTTCTCCTCCTAAGGTGCCTCTCATCCCTTTGTGGAAGTAAGGGGACTCAGTCCTAATACATCGCATATGAGGGCTTCGCGGGCATACAGACCGTTTTGTGCCTGCTGGAAGTAGTAGGCATGT
>CAMHPM010000335.1 GCA_946187025.1 uncultured Prevotellaceae bacterium | reverse complement strand
AAAGCAGGTAGCTACCATTTCTTCCGTCCGGGAGTGAACGCCCTTTCACAATACAACAACTTCCGCCGTGTAGTGAACAAGAGGCATCAAGACCTCTTGCCACTGATCGATGTTGAGGTGACAGGTGGCGTGACTGTAGCAACACTTCATGCACGGTTGCAGGAGTTCCTGCGACTGGTTACCGAAGAATATGGCCGAAGGCCAATTATCTATACAGGTAAGAACTTCTACAACAAATACTTCGCCCCCTACCCTAACTTCAAGGCATATAAGTTTATGATTGCACAATACACGCCTCAGGAAGAACCATACCTCAACGATGGCGATGACTACCTTATATGGCAATATACTGGTCACGGACATGTTGACGGAATACGTGGAGATGTTGACCAAAGCCGGTTTGTGGGCAGACACAACATCAACGATATCCTCTATAAGTAATAGTGTTCCCTAATCTGATTATACGACACTTTATACAAATACTCGAGGTCTATATAATACATATACTCGAGGTCTATATAATACATATACTCGAGGTTCTATATAAATAAAACTATTATAATAAGCCAAATGGATATTCGCCATATTATGCCTTGCATTGCCCTCTTCTGGGCCATGGCAGCACAACCTGTAAGCGCACAAGACATAGAATATACAGCCAAAGACAGCATCCGCATCGAACAGATTCTGCAAGAGTCGCATGGCAAGATTGCCGATAAAGATGCCATGCTCTACTTCGGACGTCAGTTTCTTGGTGTTCCCTATGTTGGCCATACGCTCGAGAATGGAACGAAAGAACACCTCATAGTCAATACCCGTGGATTAGATTGCACCACTTTTGTGGAGACTGTGATGGCGTTGTATCTGTGCAACAAATACGGAAAGACTTCATTCCAGTCATTTTGCAACCATCTGCGCAAAATAAGATATCGTGGAGGCGAACTTAAAGACTATACATCACGACTGCATTACTTCACATGGTGGGGTGAAGATAATGAGCAAATGGGTTTCGTGCGTTGTATTACTTCTGATGGGTTCCCATTCACTGCCACTCAACGGCTCGATATAAACTATATGTCAACCCATCCCGACTCATACAAACACCTGAAATCTAATCCAACATTCGTATCAGCAATATCAAAGCTTGAGCAGGCAAGTCGTGGCAAGACTTACAAATACATTCCTAAATCATTGCTTAACCGCAGCAGCCAACAGCTCTCGTGCATACACACAGGCGACATCGTAGCAATCATTACCAACAAGGCTGGACTTGATACAAGTCACGTCGGCATTGCTGTGTGGGAAGATGGGAAGTTACATCTCATGCACGCATCGTCATTATACAAAAAAGTAGTCATAGATTCAAATACTTTCTACGACTACTCTAAGAAACAGACTTCGCAACTGGGCATCAGGTTGTTCCGTCCGCAATAACACTTGATTACATTTTTCCGCCTTATATCGGATACCGACACACACCTTAATTGAAGTGCTTATTGTCAATATACACTTCGAGCAAACGTGCCACCCCTGCTTCATTATTTGGTATGAGGTCGAGGTCGGCCACCGATGCCGGTACAAGACACGACTCTCCTTTCTTCAGTTCTATGTCGGTAATCTCGAGTGTGCGGTCGCGCATACTCACCTTAAAGTCACCATCAAGACAGATGTAGATAATGAATGAGTCGTATTTGAACAATTTACGATGGAAGGCACGAGTGATATTATGTATCTTTACTGTGAAGTACGGACACTCAGTAATGCCTACCGGCTTGTTTGTTTTTTCGATATATCGGGTTTTATAGGTTGGATACAACCTGTAGTCGATTGCATCTACTGCCAGTTCGGTGTGCAATTGTCGCGGACGTCCGTCGAGCCCCGGACGATTGTAGTCGAATATGCGATAAGTGATATCGCTGCTTTGCTGCACTTCGGCCAAATATATTCCTCCACAAATAGCATGTACGCGTCCGGCAGGAATGAAAAACACATCTCCCTTTTTTACAGGATGGCTCTGCAACACTTCACAAATGCTACCGTCTTCTACACGTTTCTGATACTCGTATTTGGTGATTGCCTGGTTGAATCCCGAATATAGCTTGGCACCGGGTTCGGCATCGATGACAAACCACATTTCGGTCTTGCCAAGCGAACCATGACGTTGCATGGCCAGTTCGTCGTTAGGATGTACCTGTATGGAGAGATCTTGTTTGGCATCGATAAACTTTATCAGCAGCGGAAATTGGGTTCCATACATATCGACCACCTTCTGTCCCATGAGATTCGAACCGCACTCATAGACGAGTTGCCCGAGTGTGGCACCCTTCAGCGACCCGTTTGATACGGTCGATTCTTTATCTGGGACAGCCGAGACTATCCAGTTTTCATGTCCCCATACAAGGGTGAACAGGTTTTGATTGAACAGTAATGGATACACTTTAGTAAATTAATAATTAATAATTAATAATTAACAATTAATAATGAATAGCTGATGCTTGTATTACGAAGTGTTATTTATGTATTATGCTCACTTATCCGTCTCGCAGGAAATCTAGAGCTTCGAATATCTGTTCTTTGGATATAGTGCGGTTTATGCGGATTACTCCAATGTTGCTCAGCAGTGCAAACTTGATTGTGTTGCCCACATTTTTCTTGTCGTGGTGCATGAGTGCAAGCAGATTTTCGTAGTCGTCGCATGTGATGTCGATACGTCCGTAATGTTCGTTGATG
>CAMHPM010000334.1 GCA_946187025.1 uncultured Prevotellaceae bacterium | reverse complement strand
AAGTTCTACATAAACTCCACCACAGCTCATAAGGAGTACCCGACAAAGAAGGTGACCAAGGCTGACGCTGATATCCTTGCACTGGGATGTCTCGAAGACAGCAACGACCGTGTAATCAACCGTATGATTGTACAGAAGACACTCGACAGCTGCCAGTTGCAGATGGGTATGACCGAACTGAAACCGGGCAGTGTGTGGAACACCATGCCTGCACATGTCCACAGCCGCCGTATGGAGGCTTACTTCTATTTCGAAGTGCCGGAAGACCAGGCTGTGTGCCACTTCATGGGCGAAATCGACGAGACACGACACATCTGGATGCGTGGCGACCAAGCTGTGCTCAGCCCTGAATGGTCTATCCACTCGGCAGCTGCCACTCACAACTACACTTTCATCTGGGGTATGGGTGGTGAGAACCAAGACTACGGCGACCAAGACTTCTATAAGATTACTGACTTGAAGTAAGAGCCATCCGGATGGTTCTCCCCATAGAGGGGGAGATGTCAGAAGGACAGAGAGGGTCTCTCCACTATTCATTATTCATCATTCATCATTCATCATTCATCATTCATTATGACAAGCATGTTTTCACTCGAAGGTAAGAATGCCTGGATCACAGGTGCATCTTACGGTATCGGCTTCAACATAGCAAAGGCATTTGCAGGAGCCGGAATAAAGAACATAGTGTTTAACGACATCAACCAAGACCTCGTAAACCGTGGCCTTGCTGCCTATCACGAAGCCGGTATCGACAACGTACATGGCTATATATGCGATGTAACAAAGGAGGATGACGTAAAGGCTCTCGTCGAAAAGATTCACGCAGAAGTGGGACAGATTGATATTCTCGTCAACAATGCAGGTATCATCAAGCGTATTCCGATGCACGAGATGAAGCGTCAGGAGTTCCAGCAGGTTATTGATATCGATCTTGTCGGTCCGTTCATTGTTTCTTCGGCTGTTATTCCTGAGATGATGGAACGTCGTGAAGGTAAAATCATAAATATCTGCTCGATGATGTCAGAGCTCGGACGTGAGACGGTGAGTGCCTACGCAGCTGCCAAGGGTGGTCTCAAGATGCTCACACGCAATATCTGCTCTGAATATGGCGGATACAACATACAGTGTAACGGCATAGGCCCTGGATATATTGCTACACCGCAGACAGCACCGCTGCGCGAGCGTCAGCCTGATGGCAGCCGCCATCCGTTCGACTCGTTCATCTGTGCCAAGACTCCGGCCGGACGCTGGCTCAATCCTGAGGAGCTGGGCGGCCCTGCCGTGTTCCTTGCATCACATGCATCGGATGCTGTTAACGGACATGTACTTTATGTCGATGGCGGTATCCTGGCTTATATCGGCAAACAGCCTTGATCCGTGTCACCTGCCGAATGGCAGAAGGATAAACGTGACAAAAGAAACCGTCGCGGCAACACTGGGTTGCTGCGACGGTTTTTTGTTTCTCTTCGCAGGCCGCGGTTGCAATGTTTTTGTTGCAGCCGTGGCTGGTTGGTATTGATGACGTTATTTTGTAGGGCTGGTCATTCCCACTTCAATACGGTTGCCGCTTTGGAAGATGGTGCGTGCCATCTGCTTCACGTCGTCGGCTGTTACTGCATTGACGGCATCGAGGTATCCGTCGATGTAGTTTTTGTTTTCCATCACTTTGTTTACGATGGCGTTGAGCCAGTAGCCGTTGGTCTTGACCGACTCGTCGTATGAGCGCAGCATGTATTCGCGCACTTTTTGCATTGATTCGGCCGATGGTCCGTTCTGGCAGATGTCGTCGATGCCCTTATAGATGACTTCGGTCATGCGCTGGCGTTTTTCAGGAGCTGTAGGAAGCTGAATCTGCATCATGCCATATTTCTCCGGATAGGTGTTGAGGCCGCCGCTCACTCCCACGCTGTATGCACCGCCTTCGTCTTCGCGCACTGTCTCGGTGAACATCATCTGCATTACCTGGCTGAGGAAGCTGATGCGCAGTGAGTTTTCGAGGCTTTCCTTCATCGGTGCATGGTAGATGAATGCGACGATTGCGTTTGGTGTCTCTTGTTCTTTCTCAAACACGTTGGTCACCTCGCCCTTGGTGATGCGCAGGCTTATGTCTTTGTATTTCTCGTGTCCTTTCTTCACTGGCAGGCTTCCGATATACTGCTCGAGCAGTGGCTTGGCTGCTTCGATGTCGATGTCGCCGATGAAGAAGAATGTGAAGTCGCCTGCGTTTTCGAAGCGTTCGGTGTAGATTTGGAGCAGGCGGTCGTAGTCGATGCGGTCGATGTCTTCAGCCTTGGTGCGCATGATGCGTGGGTTGTTGCCATATACGACCGATTTTATTGTGTCTTGCAGTGCGGTTGTCGGCTGCAGTTCGGCGTTGGCCAGTGCGGTCTTTGTGCGCGACATGGTTGAGCGGAACACTTCGTCGTCGCGTCGTGGCGATGTGAAGGCGAGGTATGTAAGCTGCAGCATTGTCTCGAAGTCTTTCTTTACGCATGAACCTGAGATTGACTCGTTGCGGGTTCCGATTGACGGGCTGACGCGCGCATTGATACCGGCCAGCTTCTTGCTCAGTTCGATGGCCGAGAAGTTGCCCCATCCGCCCATGCTCACGCTTTCTGCATTGTCGGCCTGCAGTATCTCGGAGTCGGCATAGAGCGATGTTCCACCCCAGCTGATTGCGTTGAACGAGATGGAGTTTGGAGTGTAGTCGGTGTGGCGCAGGTAGATGTTGATTCCGTTTTTGAGTGTGAG
>CAMHPM010000333.1 GCA_946187025.1 uncultured Prevotellaceae bacterium | reverse complement strand
CGTACCAACGACTCATCGAGATGGCCAAGCTGGCACAGAAGGCCGGTGTGATAAAAGGCATCCTGCTGCACCAGGGCTGCACCGACAACGGACAGCGCAACTGGCCGGAGCGTGTGAAGGTGATCTACGAGCGTATGCTCAACGACCTGGGGCTCGAAGCCGAACAGTGTCCGCTGCTCGTGGGCGAACTGGCCACACAGCAAGACGGCGGCACATGCTCGCTCCACAACAGTGTGATTGCCACCATGCCGCTGGTCATCCCTACATCATATGTCGTGTCTGCGCTGGGTTGTCCGTGCAACTTCGACAAGCTGCACTTCACAGCCGAAGGCTATCGTGAGCTCGGACGCCGCTATGCACAAGTGATGCTACGCGCCGAAAAGGTGAGCGAGGCACTGGCTGGCAAGAGCAGCAAGAAAGCAAAGAAGAGCAAGAAATAAGACACGCGCAGGCAGACCACTTCTCATGAGTGCGCACTCTCAGGCCCGAGAGTGCGCACTCGCGGCTTTGTGAGTGCGCAGTCGTGGCTTTGTGAGTGCGCAGTCGCAGGCCCGCGAGTGCGCACTCACAAAAACAAACGGCGATTGCATCCATACCCCGAGTTTTGCCGCTGTGCAGCGAGGTTTGACTCGTTCATACACATTTTATTTATTATAAGGTGTGTATAATTCATAACTTTTTTATACCTTTGCATCGGTAAATCAACAAACAGACAAACGAATGACATCAGAACGCAAAGTAAGGGTGCGTTTCGCCCCAAGCCCCACGGGCCCGCTACATATTGGCGGCGTGCGCACAGCACTTTACAACTATCTGTTTGCACGCCAGGCAGGCGGCGAACTGATATTCCGTATCGAAGACACCGACTCCACACGTTTCGTGCCTGGAGCCGAAGAGTATATAATAGAGAGTTTCAAATGGCTGGGGATAGAGTTCGACGAAGGAGTTTCGTTCGGCGGCAACCACGGACCATACCGGCAAAGCGAACGCCGGGAAATATACAAACAGTATGTTGACCAGCTGCTCGACCAGGGCAAGGCCTACATAGCATTCGACACACCCGAGGAACTCGACAGCAAGCGTCAGGAGATAGAGAACTTCCAGTACGACGCATCGACACGTACATTGATGCGCAACTCGCTCACCATGCCAGCCGACGAGGTGGAACGCCTCGTGGCCGAAGGACACCAGTATGTTGTGAGATTCAAGATTGAGCCGGGACGCGACGTAGAGGTGGACGACATCATACGCGGACGTGTGAGCATCAACTCGTCGGTGCTCGACGACAAGGTGCTCTACAAGAGTGCCGACGGCCTGCCTACCTATCACCTTGCCAACATTGTCGATGACCACCTCATGGAGGTGACACACGTGATACGCGGCGAGGAATGGCTGCCGAGCGCACCACTCCACGTGCTGCTCTACGAGGCATTCGGCTGGACCGACACCATGCCCCGCTTTGCCCACCTGCCACTGCTGCTCAAACCCGTGGGCAACGGCAAGCTGTCGAAACGCGACGGCGACAAACTGGGATTCCCCGTGTTCCCGCTCGAATGGCACGACCCGAAGTCGGGCGAGGTGTCGCAGGGATACCGCGAGCAGGGCTACCTGCCACAAGCCGTGGTCAACTTCCTCGCGCTGCTGGGATGGAACCCGGGAGGAGAGCAGGAAGTGCTGTCGATGGACGAGCTGATACGCCTGTTCGACCTGTCGAAATGCAGCAAGGCCGGAGCACGGTTTGACTACATCAAGGCACAATGGTTCAACCACCAATACCTGCTGCAGCTCCCTGCAATGGAGTGGACCCCCGAGTTTGACAAGATACTCAAAGCCGAAGGCATCCAGTCCACACCCGAGCGCGAAGCCCAGGTGGTGGAGATGATGAAGCTGAAGGTGATAGAATATACCGACAAGGAAGGCAACCGCCGCAAACGCAACATAAGCTTCGTGACCGACCTGTGGCCGCTTTGCCGCTTCTTCTTCGTTGCCCCCGACACCTACGACACAGCCGACAAGTTCGTACGCAAGAACTGGAAGGCAGAAACCGCAGGCGAAATGCAACAACTATGCACACTGCTCGACACAGTGGCCGACTTCACGGCCGAAGGCATCAAGGCCGTGGTGGAACCATGGACAGAGCAGACAGGCATACGCCCATGGAACGCATGGCGTGTAGCACTGGTAGGAACCGGACAAGGACCCGACATGTACGAACTGTCTGCATTCCTCGGCAAAGAAGAAACACTCAGACGCATGGCACATGCCATCGACTCAATTGCCATTAACTAATAACAACTAACTGTTTTGAAACGATTATTCTACAGCGTAGGCATGTACCTCATGTCGCTCGGCGCATTGTTTATGGCACCATTTGTCAAGAAAATACGCCACCAAGTGAAAGGCCAGGCACAGACCTACCTCAAATTGCACAAGGCAATTCGTCCCGACGACCGCGTGGTATGGTTCCATGCGGCATCGCTGGGCGAATTTGAGCAAGGCAGACTGCTCATGGAACTCGTGCGACGCCATCATCCCGAATTCAAGATTCTGCTCACATTCTTCTCGCCGTCAGGCTACGATGTCAGGCGCGACTACGAGGGAGCCGACGTGGTGTGCTACCTACCTTTCGACACACCCGAAAATGCTCTCACATTCATAAAACTGGCACATCCTGAGATTGCAGTAATCATCAAATACGAGTTCTGGATCAACATGATAAGAAAAGCCAGGAAAGCAGGATGCAAGGTGTACAGC
>CAMHPM010000332.1 GCA_946187025.1 uncultured Prevotellaceae bacterium | reverse complement strand
TTTTAAAAAAATGTGGCAAAAGTTGTATTCATGTCAGAAAAAAGACCTAAATTTGTAGTTTGAAAAACGTAAAACGAACTTTGTTGATTTTAATCGCGACATGGCAAGAGGTGGTCCTCTGCCTTCATCGTGAAAAAATATATTTAAATGTAAAACCATAAAAACCTAAATGAAATGCAACTTTTAGACTGGATCGTTATCGGTGTATTTTGTTGTGCACTGATAGGAATTGTACTCTGGGTGTTTAGTAAGAAGAATAACAACTCTGCCGACTATTTCCTCGGTGGGCGCGATGCCACGTGGATAGCCATCGGTGCCTCGCTCTTTGCCTCGAATATCGGCTCGGAGCATCTTATCGGATTGGCCGGAACGGGTGCTGCAAGCGGTATGGCGATGGCTCACTGGGAGATGCAGGGATGGATGATACTTATCTTGGGATGGGTGTTCGTGCCATTCTATTCGCGCTCGATGGTTTATACCATGCCTGAGTTCCTTGAGCGTAGATACAACAAGCAGAGCCGTACCATTCTTTCGACGATATCGCTCATCAGCTATGTGCTGACAAAGGTGGCCGTGACGGTCTATGCCGGTGGTCTGGTGTTCCAGCAGGTGTTCGGTATTAAGGAGTTGTGGGGAATCGATTTCTTCTGGATTGCTGCTATAGGACTGGTGCTTATCACAGCCGTTTATACCATCATCGGTGGCATGAAGTCGGTGCTCTACACCTCAGTGCTTCAGACACCGATCCTGCTCCTCGGTTCACTGATAATCCTTGTCCTCGGTCTGCGTGCCCTCGGAGGATGGGACCAGATGCTGGCCCTCTGCGATGTGAAGCCCGCCTACGAAGGTGCACAAGGTACGATGATCCATCTCATGCGCTCCAACAGCGACCCACAGTATCCGTGGCTCGGAGCACTGATAGGCTCGTCGGTAATCGGATTCTGGTATTGGTGCACCGATCAGTATATTGTTCAGCGTGTACTCTCAGGAAAGAATGAGCGCGAGGCACGTCGCGGTACCATCTTCGGAGCATATCTGAAGCTGCTGCCTGTGTTCCTGTTCCTCATTCCGGGAATGATTGCATTTGCTCTCCATCAGAAGAGCCTTGCAGCCGGAGGCGAAGGCTTCCTGCCGTTCCTTGCAAATGGAGCGGCCAACTCCGACGCAGCATTCCCGACACTCGTTGCAAAGCTTCTGCCGGCCGGAGTGAAGGGACTCGTGGTCTGCGGTATCCTTGCTGCACTCATGTCGTCGCTGGCATCACTGTTCAATTCGTCGTCGATGCTTTTCACTATAGACTTCTACAAACGTCTGCGTCCACAGACATCAGAGAAGGCACTTGTGAAAATCGGTCAGGTGGCAACCGTCGTTATCGTAATCCTCGGCATACTGTGGATACCAATCATGCGTAGCATCGGCGATGTGCTCTACAACTACCTGCAGGATGTGCAGTCGGTGCTTGCACCGGGCATTGCATCAGCGTTTCTACTTGGTATCTGCTGGAAGCGTGCCTCGGCAAAGGGAGGCATGTGGGGACTGCTCGCCGGTCTGATTATCGGAATGACACGTCTCGGTGCAAAGGTGTACTATAGCTCCAACGACGATGCAGCGCAGACATGGTTTAAGTCGGTGTTCTACGACTTCAACTGGCTGTTCTTCAGCGGTTGCATGTTAGTTGTCTGCCTCGCAGTGGTAATCGTTGTCAGCCTTATGACAAAAGCACCCGACGAGAATAAGATCCGAGGCCTTGTGTTCGGCACCGCTACCCCTGAGCAGAAAGCTGCCTCACGCGCAAGTTGGAATAAGTGGGATGTTATTCACTCATGTATCATACTTGGCATAACAGTGGCATTCTACATCTATTTCTGGTAAGCCACCATTAATATATTTATGACAATAGAAGAACTGAAAAAAGAGGTTTTCGAGGCCAATCTTGAGCTTGTGCGCCAAGGACTGGTTATATACACCTGGGGCAATGTGAGTGGTATCGACCGCGAGCATGGGCTGGTGGTGATAAAGCCATCTGGCGTTGGTTACGATGTGATGAAAGCCGATGACATGGTTGTTGTCGATTTGATGACGGGCGAGACCGTTGAAGGCTCGCTGCGCCCATCGTCGGACACACCGACACACTTGGTGCTCTATCGTGCTTTCCCTAACATAAAAGGTGTTGTGCATACACACTCTACATACGCCACCGCATGGGCACAGGCAGGACTCGACATACCAAACATAGGCACTACTCATGCCGACTATTTCTACAAGGACATTCCTTGCACGGCCGACATGACAGCTGCTGAGGTGGAAGGGCAGTACGAGCTGGAAACGGGAAATGTCATCGTGCGCCGATTCGAAGGCATCAACCCCGACCATACCCCTGGCGTGCTGGTGAGAAATCACGGACCATTCACATGGGGCACATCGCCTGCCAATGCCGTTTACAATGCCAAGGTGCTTGAGCAGTGTGCAAAGATGGCATACATAAGTCTGGCAATCAATCCAGATACCACGATGAACCCGCTTCTCATCGAGAAACACTATCAGCGCAAACATGGCCCGAATGCCTATTACGGGCAGAAGACCGATAAGAAAGAGTAGGGGCGAAGGAATCTTACAACGGACAGTTCTTCATCCATTAAACGTTGAATTGAGAAAAGTTTAAATAAAACAACAATATGGTAAAAGCATTTGAGAATTTCGAAGTATGGTTCGTCACAGGAGCACAGCTTCTTTATGGTGGCGACGCAGTAGTTCAGGTTGATGGCCATT
>CAMHPM010000331.1 GCA_946187025.1 uncultured Prevotellaceae bacterium | reverse complement strand
CGATGCTGCGCGCATTGCCCGATGGCGAACTGCGGTTCACGGCACAGGTGAAGGGTAATTTCCCCGAGACGAGCTATCCGGCCGATTTCGAACTGGTGGTGAAGCGTGGTGCGCAGGTGATGTTTATCAAGAACGACCCGAGCGGCAGTGGTGCCTACTACAATGGCAAGATAGGTGTGGTTGAAGACCTGGAACACGACGACGACAGCGGCACCGATGTCATCCGTGTGTTCTGCAAGGAAGACGGTACGACGGTGATGTTGCCGCCTGTGGTGTGGGAAAACATGAAATACACTATCGACCCCGAGACCAAGCAGATTGTCGAGCAGGTGGATGGCACGTTCCGTCAGTACCCGCTGCGGCTGGCTTGGGCCATCACCGTGCACAAGAGTCAGGGCCTCACGTTCGACCATGCGGTGCTCGATATCAATGCCTCGTTTGCCCACGGACAGGTGTATGTGGCTTTGTCGCGATGCCGCACACTCGAAGGGCTCGTGCTCACCCAGCCGCTCAACCTCCACAGCATAATGACCGACACGACTGTGGTACAATATGTAGATGCTCAGATTCGCGAAGGTGAGGCCAAGGCACAGATGCTGCCACAACTGAAACACGACTATTTCTACACCCTGCTCGACCAGCTTATGGACTTCGACCCTCTGGTCTTTGCATTCAATTATCTTGTCCGTGTGACCGACGAGCATCTTTCGGCCACACACCCCGATTTGCTTGCACAGCTCAAGGCAGCCCAGCCTCAGCTCGATACCGAGGTGAAGGAGGTGGCGCAGCGGTTTGCGCGTCAATACCACGGCACGAGTGCGACTGTCAGTAACCCTGCACGCAATCCCGAACTGCAGCAGCGCCTGCGTGCCTCGTTCCGTTATTTCTACGACAAGTTGTCGGAAATCGTTGCTCCGCTGCTCGACCGCTTTGCCATTCGCATCGACAACAAGCAGGTGAGCCGCCAGTACAACAATGCTCTCGAAGCCATGATGCTGCAGCTGAAACTTAAGATGCAAGTGTTTTCCGTGTTGCTGAAGGGTGATTCCGAGGCTTTCACCGTGAAGTCGTATCTCGATGCCAAGGCTCGTGCTGCTCTGGCCGACCTCGAACTGCCGAAGCCGTCGCGCCGCAAGGTTCAGGGCAAGCGTGGAAGCCGTCGCGATGAGGGTGATGCCGCCGAGGTGTCGAAACCTGCACGTATCGACACGCGCCAGCAGACGTTCGACCTCTACCGACAGGGGCTCAGCATTGCCGAGATTGCGGCCGAACGGCATCTCACCCAGCCCACCATCGAGAAACATCTGGCCACGTTTGTCACGGCGGGCAAGCTCGATGTCAACACCTTGGTTGAGCCTGGGCGCCAGCAGCGCATCATCGACACCGTGAGGCGTTTCGCCGGGTCTTATACTTTGGCCGATGTCAAAGCCATGTTGCCGCCCGATTATACATACGCCGAGATACGGTTCACCATGGCCGCGTCGGGACACTGACCGTCATAGCCGACAACGCCGGGCAGGTTCACTGTCCGGCGTTGTCGATTATTGGTTCCACTTCGTCGAGAATCTGAAACAACTCGTCAAGGCTCTCGGCCCTCAGCATCTTTATTCGCGTCTGGCGGAAGTCGGGTATTCCCTTGAACAATGGCGATGCAGCCAGATGCCGCCTCACGTGCATTATGCCGCTGAGTTCGCCCTTGGGACTCAGTTCGACACTGCGTGCCACCTGGCGTCGCAGCACGTCGAGCTTCCACTTGGGTGTGAGTGTGTCGATGTGTCGGCCGGTGTCGAGATAGTGGCGTATTTCCTTGAATATCCATGGTCGGCCGAATGTGGCACGTCCCACCATCACGGCATCGACCCCATAGCGTTCGAAACACTCGCGGGCGCGTTCGGGGCTGGTTATGTCGCCGTTGCCTATGATTGGAATCGTCATTCGCGGATTGGCTTTCACCTGGCCGATGAGTGTCCAGTCGGCCTCGCCGGTGTACATCTGGCTCCGGGTGCGTCCGTGTATTGTGAGTGCCTGTATGCCGCAGTCTTGCAACTGCTCGGCCAGGCTGACGATTATCTTGTGCTCGTGGTCCCATCCCAGGCGGGTCTTCACCGTCACCGGCAGTTTCACGGCTTTCACTATTGCCCGGGTGATGTCGAGCATGAGTTCGGGATTGCGCAACATGCCGGCACCCGCTCCTTTGCCTGCTACTTTCTTCACAGGGCAACCGAAGTTGATGTCGATGATGTCGGGCCGTGCTTCCGACTCGATTATCCGTGCTGCCTCAACCATCGATTCGACGTCGCGGCCATATACCTGCACAGCCACCGGCCGCTCGGCATCGCATACTGTTATCTTCTGCAACGAGCGGTTCACGCTGCGAATCAGTGCGTCGGCACTTACAAATTCGGAATAGACCATCGATGCGCCAAACTCCTTGCACAGTAGGCGGAATGCCTGGTCGGTCACGTCTTCCATCGGTGCCAGCAGCACTGGCCGGTCACCCAAGTCTATGTTGTTTATCTTCATGTGTGTGATATGTGTTTTGCGAGTGCGGACTCTCAGATGATAATGCTTGCATCTGACAGAGCCATGCTCATGACCGAGAGCTTCACGCCGGCTGCCTTGGCCAGTTCGAGGCCCAGTTCCCTGACGGTTGCTCCGGTGGTAATCACGTCGTCAACAATGAGCAGGTGGCGCCCTTCGACGAGCTCGGGGTGGATGAGGCTGAATGCCTCTTTCACGTTTTCACGACGGGCCATGTGGCTGAGGCGGGT
>CAMHPM010000330.1 GCA_946187025.1 uncultured Prevotellaceae bacterium | reverse complement strand
TATTAATTATTCATTAATTAATGCCCGAATACGACGATTCAATAGAATTTAAGGAACTGTTACATAGCTATGAGAAGTCGAGGCAGCAAGGACAACCGAGCTACTTCGACGCAGACGATTTTGTTGATATTGCTGAATACTATATGCGAAACGAACGCTTACAGGAAGCACTCACTGCCGCCGAAGACGGACTCAACCTGCATCAGGGCGATGACGACCTGCGCTCCATCAAGGCCAATGTGCTGATAAGCCTGCAACGATTCGACGAAGCACAGGAAATCGTGGATACCATACAACCCGAAGACGACCCCGACGTGTATTATTTCCGCGGACAACTTGCATGTGCATTCGGCAAGAGCTTCGACGAACGCAACGATTGGTTCCGGAAATGGATTGACGAGGAGCGTGCTGAGTGTGATGAGATGGAATATGCCGAGGATTCGCGTCAACGATTGCGCGAGGCTTATATGCATATCCTGCTTTCGATTGTCGATTTAAGCTTTGAAGACGATATCTACGACCTCATGATGCCTTGGGTGGACGAATATCAGCAACAGTGTTCGCCACTCGAAGCCGACGATATCGACCTCGATATAGCACGTGCCTGCCATGACGCGGGCCTTATCGACAAGGAGATAGAGCTCTACATCGCATTTCTCGATGTCAAACCATACCTGCCGCAAGGGTGGACTTATCTGGCATCGCTCCAAAGTTCGGTCGATGACTACGAAGAATCGGTCAATTCGGCTGAGTTTGCACTTGCCATCGATGCCGGCGACACACAGGCACAACTCGTGCGTGCCCTCGGATATTATCAGATGGGCAACTACGACGAGGCATCGACCGGGTTCAAGCGATTCATCGATCAGACGGGCGACGGTGTCTATTACGCCATGCTTGGTTCGTCGCTCATGCGCAGCAAGCGCAAAGAAGAAGCACTACACTATCTCGATTTAGCTCAGGACTATGTGTCGCACGAGGTGAAAAACAAGGAAATCAAAGCCGGTACACGTTCGTATCTGGCCGAGATATACCTTAACGGCGGCTACTACGACGAGGCCTTGAAGATGATAAACCTGGCATTGCGCTCAAACAGCAAATCGCCCGAATTTCTCATGATAAAGGGAACCATACTGCTCGAACAACATAAGACCGCACTGGCCATAAAGTCATACCTCACTGCAATCAATGCAGCAGAACGCAAGTTCCCGGTGCTGACAATTGCCGGCGGTGAACTTATGTCGCATGGCCGTAACGAGGTTGCCATGATATTCCTCAATATGGCACTTCGGTATGACGACGATCCCGACTATGAGAAAATATATATCTACCTTGCACAGGGCTACCACCTCTTGCACATCCCGAAGCAGTTCAGCAAATACCTCAAGCTGGCATGTGAGCACACACCCGACCTCGTCCGCACTTGCTGGCCCGACGACCTCATCGGAGTGGATGAATCCGATTACTACGATGTGCTGATGAAACTGATGGCCAACAGGGTAGGGCAGTCGTCGGGTAACGAATCCGACCCCTACGACATCGAAGCCCACCTGCCCGAGCTGCCGTTCGGCAACATAAGCGACAACATGCCCGACGACGATGTGATGCCATTCTGACCATTGCTATAAGGTTAAAAAACTCACGAACTCAAAAAACTCACGAACTCAAAAACTCACGAACTCAAAAACTCACGAACTCACGAACTTACAACCTCACGAACTTACCAAATGATAGAGAAACATTTCATACTCGACGATATCGACCTCCGCACGTTCTACGGTGCAGGCAACACAAACCTACAGATGATAAAAGCATTGTATCCCAAGCTACGTATCGTGGCTCTTGGCAATGTGATGAAAGTATTAGGCGACGAAGAAGAAATGTGTGTATTCGACGGTGTGATTCAGCGCCTCAAGTCGCATTGCCTGAAGTTCAACTCGCTCGACGAGGCAGCAATCGTGAGTATAGTGAGAGGCGAGAAAAACGGCATGACACCCGACGGTGGCGACCCGTCGGCTATATGCTACAGCATAAGCGGACGTGCCATCACCCCTCGCAGCGACAACCAGAAGCGTTTTGTCGATGACTACCGCACAAACGACATGCTGTTTGCAGTCGGACCAGCCGGTTCGGGAAAGACCTATGTGAGCATTGCGCTGGCCGTCAGAGCATTGAAAAACAAAGAGGTGCGACGCATCATTCTCTCACGTCCAGCCGTAGAAGCCGGCGAGAAACTCGGATTCCTGCCAGGCGATATGAAAGACAAGATCGACCCATATTTGCAACCGCTATATGATGCCTTGCTCGATATGATACCTGCACAGAAACTGCAGGAATACATGGAACTGCAAACCATACAGATTGCACCGCTCGCCTTCATGCGTGGACGTACCCTCAACGATGCTGTCGTCATTCTCGACGAGGCCCAGAACACCACACCACAGCAAATAAAGATGTTCCTCACACGCATGGGCCACAACACCAAGATGATCATCACGGGCGACGTAACTCAAATCGACTTGCCGCGCACTGCCCGCTCCGGATTGGTGGAAGCCATGACGGTGCTCAATGGTGTGAAAGGTATCAGCTTCATTATGATGGATGAACGCGACATCGTGCGTCATAAACTCGTAACACGAATCGTTAATGCATACAAAGAATATGAAAACACTAACAAAGACCAACTTTAACTTTCCGGGACAGAAAAGCGTGTATCACGGAAAGGTGCGTGATGTATATAACATCAACGACGACATTATGGTAATGGTAGCAACCGAC
>CAMHPM010000329.1 GCA_946187025.1 uncultured Prevotellaceae bacterium | reverse complement strand
CATCTTGGTGAAGTTCCTGCACAACGAGCGCGAGACGTCAATCCCAGTCTGCACCGACATGGCACCTTACTACCACTGGAAAGACGTGAAAGCATTCTTTGAAAAGCAGTTGGAAAATTGATTTCAGCCCTACACTGAAGAATATATAAAACATCGCATACAGATGATATAGTATCCGTATGCGATGTTTTTATTATTCCAGCCTGCTTGAATGCGAGATTATTTATTTCTGCCTGCTTGAAACGACGTGGTGAATACCTACGTAAGTAAGCAGTATCACATTCATCATCAAGGCATAGATGATGGCTGGTATGGCTATTGTCTCGTTGTTGAAGACAAGTGGACTACAGGCTACAGTGATGGCTTGAGCTGCATTTTGCATACCAACTTCAATCACAATGGTGCGTCGTTCGCGACCATTGAGCCTTAAAATGAGTGCAAGCAACGAACCGCAAAGCATGGCTGTAAGTATGAGAACTGACATCGAAAGCCCAAGAGCAGGAAATTCGCTCACGATAGTGGCTCGGTGTTGTATGAAGAAAACGGTTGCAAGTAGTATGAGACAAGGAAATGCCAAGCGGCGAAGTATGTTGTGGATGCGTGTGGCAAGCTGCTGGCGTGAATGAGTAAGCCAAATGCCTGCTGCGATTGGCAGGGCCATCAATATGATGTTCTGCACTAACAAGTTGCCTATAGGCAGGTGTATGTTTACATCCTGACCCACCGATTGTGCCACCAGGCTCATGACTAGTGGCCCTGTGAACAATGTGATAATGCTGCTGAAGGCAGTGAGTGAAACCGAAAGTGCTACGTCGCCTCCAGCCAACATCGAGAACACATTGCTCGAACTGCCGCCAGGACTGCATGCAATGAGCATGATGCCTATGAAAAACAACGGTGTAAGTGCAAACCAAGAACCTATGCCCCATGCAATCAGTGGCAGGAAGATTATCTGTCCGATGAGTCCTGCAATTATGGGACGAGGACGTTGGATGACAATGCGAAAATCAGAAATGTGTAGAGTGAGACCGATGTCGAACATCAACATCGTGAGTATGGGTAATACTATGAAAATGGTATTCATCGCTCGTTGCGTTCAATAAGTTCTTTCAGATGATAACGTTCGCCAGTGTCGCGACCAATCTGGTCGTAGAACTGCCGGCTATAGCCAGGGTAGGTGAGTTTTCCACGCGGCTTTATGTTGCCATGTTCCGATTCGAGCATCACTTGGTCGTTGTGTTTCACGATGATGAGTCGAGCCAGGCGGTCCCAACGTTCCATCATACGTCGAGTGTACTCGTCGGTGCGGCTTGTGAGGTAAGCAATAGCCTCGTCGGCGGCAAGGGTAGGGACTTTTGTCTCGTCTATCGTGACCTGGCGAGAATAGTATTCCTCAAGTTCTGTCTGAGCCTCAACAAGGTCGGGCATGATGACCGAATAGCGCGGATAAACCATGTTGGCTACAAAGTTATTCATCCAAAATGCTCCATGCTCGTCGAATTCACGTATGTTATTGTGTTCGCGTCGGAAGGCTTCCGGCACTTTGTTCGTGCAGCAATAGACAGGCACGTATGCCACCATGGCTGCATCGTCGAGGTTGTAGTGCATAACGCCGCCTACTGCATCGGGCAGCCAGTTGCGCAGTTGTGCCACGAGGGTGAAGGCCGATTTCTGTGTGGCTATGGGGCGTTCCACGAAGTAATGACGTCCGTCGGTTGTGGTGTAGGTCATGGGCATTGGGCGTATAGGCATCTGCCACGGACCTGCACTCATGTCGGCTGTCATGTCGAGCGGTGTTCCTTCGAAGTGGTCGCGCATGTCGGCTTGTATGTCGCGTACGGATACAGGCTTGTCGGGACGTATGAAGAGCGGCAGGTGGTCGCACTTATCGAATTCGCCATTGATATATGGCAGATATTTATCCATCTCGGCCTTGTCGTAATGATGGCGGAAGAAACTCCACACACGAGCAT
This sequence comes from uncultured Prevotellaceae bacterium, assembly GCA_946187025.1. Classification (GTDB taxonomy): domain Bacteria; phylum Bacteroidota; class Bacteroidia; order Bacteroidales; family Bacteroidaceae; genus Colivivens. The sequence continues at coordinate 814 of CAMHPM010000329.1, read as the reverse complement.
CGGCATAGCGTACATTCTCAAAATCAATAGGGCAGTAAGCATCGCGGAAACTGAAGCCGGCATCCTTTCCAGTGAAGTAACCACGCTCGCGTGCAAAGCTGATAACATCTTTACTATACAGGCAGTTGTCTTTGTCTTTGAGTGGAAACTGACGAATGCGGCTGAGGTTTGCATGAGCGCAGATACAATCGTCGGGCACTCGCATCGCAACCCACACAGCACCTTTCACTCCTGGACCTTTGCCTATGATTTCCATTATCCATGCTTCGTTCTTGTCGCAGATGGTGATTGTCTCGCCCGAGCTGTTGTAACCATATTCAGCTACGAGATCGGTCATCACACGTATTGCTTCGCGTGCGGTCGAAGCTCGTTGAAGACCAAGTTTTATCATTGTATCGTAGTCGAGCAGACCCTCGGGGTTTACCAGTTCGAGGCGTCCGTCGAATGTTGTTTCTACAATACATACTTGCTTTTCGTTGATGTGTCCGATGACTTGATATGTGTGTGCTGGCTGTTCCACATATCCTTGCACTTCGCCGCTCATCCAGTCGCGAATGGCTTGGCGCTCGCCTTTAGCGTGGTCGGCTGCAGGAATGAGTGTCAACGAACCTGCAAAGCCATATCCGTCGCAGTTGTAAGTGCAGATGACCGACCCGTCGGTCGATGCTGCCTTGCCTACAATGAGGTTGGTGCAGGCGATGGATGTTAATGAATAAAGAATAAAGATTAATGAATTGGCTATGCGTTTCATCGTGTTTTTGTCGTAATATGTGTGTTATAGCCGTATATTATTACAATGATAAAGCATTAATTA
>CAMHPM010000328.1 GCA_946187025.1 uncultured Prevotellaceae bacterium | reverse complement strand
TCTCGAATGGCATCGGGACCCACTCGTGGCAGTGCTGCATGAGCCGTTCGTAGTCGGGACGTGGCATAGCTATATCTACGTCGTCGTCCCACGGTATGAAGCCTTTGTGACGTACTGCGCCGAGCATTGTGCCGGCCCATAGATAGTAAGTGAGGTTATGCTGCCTGCACACCTGGTCAATACACTTGAGCACCGGCAGCAACCTGCCGTGCAATGTTGTGAGGTCGTAGTCGGCCGTATCGGTCAGTCGCATGATTGTAGTATTTGTTTATATAGTTGTATGTATGCGTCGATGTGTCGCTGGTAGCTGAATGTGGCAGCATGGTCTTTACATGCTTGTGCCTTGATGTCGTCGAACAGCGGCAGCCGGTCCTCTACAAACCGTGCCATCGATGCCGGGTTGAGGTCGGGCCAGATGAAGGCATGGTTGTCGCAAATCTCGGGCAGGCACGTTGCATTGGCTATGAATACCGGTTTGCCAAACTGCATGGCCTCGATGGCCGGCAGGCCAAACCCTTCGCCGACTGACGGGAAGAGCAGTGACTGGCAGTGGCGGTAGAGCCACACCTTCTCTTCGGCGGTGATTTTACCGGTGAGGTGTGCATTGGCTGTGGGCAGGTCGTCGATGTGGCGGCGCACTGTCTCGGCATGTTTGAAATGGTCGTCGCCGCTGATGTAGAGGTCGAAGTCGGGCAGATGGCGCATCATATCGACCAGCAGATGGTGGTTTTTCTTCTTACGAATCTGGCCTATGGTGAAGAAGAACGGGCGGTCGCCCACGAATGCAGGACGTGCCTCGGCCTGGTGGCTTATGTCTTCCACTCCGTTGTAAATCACCCTTACCGGCTTGCCTTTCATGTTGAACTTCTGCTCCACCTGCCTGGCCACATAGTTGGATATGGTGACCACCGCATCGGCCTTGTTGATGGCTCGTTGCAGGATGAAGTTGTGTTTCATCTGTCGCAGCCAGTTCTTCTCGGTGAGGTAGTTGAGGTCGTGTATGGTCAGCACAAAGTGGCGGCACCTGCCGCGGCGGTGTTTCAGTTGCTGCTGGTTGGTGGCGTGCCACAGGTCAACCTCGGCCAGGGGTCGTGGCTCGGTAAGGAGCACGAAGTCCAGGTCGGGGTCGGCAATGCGGCCATACCATTCGGCATAGTTCTTGCATATCTGTCCGAATCCGCTCGTGGGATTCACGATTTCTTGTATATCGAGCAATACTGTCTTACGGTTCATACCTGCAAAGGTAGGGAATATAAGTGAGAAGTGGAAAGTGAAAAGTGAAAAGTTGCTGCAACTCATACGAAAAGAGGTGTTCAGACACTGTTTTTTCACTTTTCACTTTCCACTTCTCGGTCAAAATGTCTAACTTTGCAGGTATGAACCATAAGACGATGAACATACTTGTAGTCCGCATGAGGCAGATGGGTGATGCCATACTTGCCACCTCGCTGCTCAACACGCTTCGCCGCACATTTGCCGATGCGCGCATAGACTTTGTACTCAACGAGCGCATTGCTCCGCTGTTTGAGGGCCATCCTTCGGTCGATAGGCTCATCACGTTCAGCGACAGCGAGCGCCACAACGCGCGCGTATATATAAAAAAGGTGTGGCAGGTGGTTCATGCCACCCACTACGACGTGATAATCGACATGCGTAGCACGGCTAACACAATGCTGTTTGCCTTGTTTTCGCCCGCGACGAAATATCGTATAGGCCTGCGCAAACCATACACCCTGCCGGCATTCAACCATCGTGTTGCTGAAAACACCGGCGGACGTTCAATCATCGACCACGACATCAGCTTTGCTGCTCCGCTCTCAGGGCTGAAACCGATAGAGGCGGTGAGGGATTTCACGCTTCACATATCCGACAGTGAATATACCGATTTCGGCACCTATCTACGCAGCCAAGGCATCGACACCGACAGCCCGCTCATGGTGGCCAACGTGACAGCCAAGCTTGCGTCGAAGGTGTGGGCCGAAGAGCGCATGGTCGAAGTGTTGCGGCGGTTTATCGGCAAATACCCGTCGTGGCAGATTGTCTTCAACTACGCACCGGGTCAGGAAGCCGAAAACGCACGCCGCATATACACCACGCTGGGATGCCCGCCGCAAGTGAAAATCGACGTACAGGCCAGTTCGCCACGCCAGCTTGTGGCCATGGGACGATATACAACCCTGTTTTTCGGCAACGAAGGAGGTGCACGCCACATAATGCAAGCAGCAGGATGCCCGTCGCTTGTGGTGTGTGCTCCCGAAAACAACAAGCACACATGGCTGCCACAGACACAGGTCGAGGCACGAGGCATCTCGCCGGCCGACCTCGCCACCGCCACGCAGCTGGCCGGCATGAGCCGTGAAGAGCAATATGCGCTCATCACTCCCGACATTGTGTGGCAGCAACTCGACGACATGACCCGACGCATGGAAAAATGAGTGCGCACTCGCGGGCCTGAGACTCCGCACTCGCAGGGCTGAGACTCCGCACTCGCAGGGCCGAGACTCCGCACTCGCAGGGCCGAGACTCCGCACTCGCAGAATTAGAAGCAAAAAGTAATACGAACCAATAGCTGCATGAGCACCAAACACCTCATACATTCAGTCCTGATTGCAGGCATCATGATGTGGTGCCAGACCCTTCGTGCAGCCACATCGCTACCCGACAGCTTATTCAGCCGCTCGCTTTATACCCAGGAGAAGGTGTACGTACACCTCGACAACAACTGCTACTGCCAGGGCGACACCATCTGGTACAAGGCCTACGTGGTGAAGGCCGACACCTACGAGCCGCTGCCTCAGAGCCGGA
>CAMHPM010000327.1 GCA_946187025.1 uncultured Prevotellaceae bacterium | reverse complement strand
ATCGGCGGACAACCAATCACCCAGATATGGACCGCCCTCTACTCAGGCAACATACAACCCTACAAGCAGTGGGGCGGATGGGTGCCATTCTATTGCGAACACAAAGTGCTGGCCGGACTGCGCGACGCCTACGTATATGGCGGTAGCGAGACAGCCAAGGAACTGTTCCGCGGACTCTGCGACTGGAGCGTGAACGTGGTATCGAAACTGGGCGAGGGCGACATGCAGAACGTGCTGGGCAACGAGCACGGAGGCATGAACGAGACACTGGCCGACGCATACTGCCTGTTTGGCGACGAGAAATATCTCGCTGCTGCAAAGAAATACAGCCACACCAGCATGATAAACGGAATGCAGACACTCGACACATCATTCCTCTCGGGCAAACACGCCAACACACAAGTGCCTAAGTACATAGGATTCGAACGCATATTCCAACTCGACAAAAAGTCAACCACCTATCGCACAGCAGCACGCAACTTCTGGACCGACGTGGTACGCAACCGCACCGTCTGCATCGGTGGCAACTCCGTTGACGAGCATTTCCAGTCGCCGTCGGCCAGCAACCGATACATCGACAACCTCAACGGACCCGAGAGCTGCAACACAAACAACATGCTCAAACTCTCTGAAGAACTGTTCGACGACGCACACTCAGCTACATACACCGACTTCTACGAGAACGCAATGTACAACCACATACTCTCGACACAAGACCCCGAGACCGGCGGATACGTCTATTTCACCACACTGCGCCCGCAGGGATACAAGATCTATTCACAAGTGAACCAAGGCATGTGGTGCTGCGTAGGCACCGGCATGGAAAACCACGCCAAATACGGACACTTCGTCTATACCCACGACGACGCATCACACACACTCTACATCAACCTCTTCACCCCAAGCCGACTCACAGCGGCCGACTATGCACTCACACAAACCACACGCTTCCCATACGAAGAGAAATCCACACTCACCATCAACAAGGCCGGAACCTACACCATAGCCATACGCCACCCGTTCTGGGCAGCCACAGGCTATGCCATCAAAGTGAACGGCGAGACACAAACCATAACAATGAGAGAAGGCACGGCATCGTACGTGAAGCTGCAACGCACATGGAAAGCAGGCGACAAAGTTGAAATCGACCTCCCGATGAAACTGCGCATCGAGGAATGTCCGGGCATGTCGGATTATGTCGCATTCAAGTACGGACCGATACTCCTTGCTGCCAAGACATCGACCGCCGACCTGAAAAACGAGTATGCAGGCTCAGGACGCATGGACCACGCACCAGGCAACATGGCCAGCGCCATGTCGGTAACAACATCGCCACTGCTCATCGGTCCGCGCAGCGAAGTGCTCGACAGAATCAAGAAGACCGGCGACATGCAGTTCACCATCGACGCCACACGCACCGATGCCGAGACATCATGGCACACACTCGACATGCAGCCATTCTTCTCAACACACCACGCACGCTACATGATCTACTGGTATCAGCAGACAGCAGAGCAATACGCCAAAAGCTCAATAGCCGCCGAAGAAGCCAAGATGCTGGCATTCCTGGCACGCACTATCGACTACGTAGGTACAGGCGAACAGCAGAGCGAAGCCGGACACCAGGCAAAATACTCAACATCATCGACATTCGGTACATACAACAGCGAGATATACCGCGACGTCAAGGCAGGCGGATTCATACAGTATGTGCTCAACACCAACAGCACCGACACCGACCTCAGCATTGCATGTAGGTTCACCACTGCCGACAAAGGACGCACCGCAACCATATACATCGACGGTACCAAGATTGCCGACTACACCGTTCCGTCATCGGTATCATCGGCTGTAAATGGATTCTACTATCAGGAATTCCCTATACCCGACGCACTACTGCGCGATGCAAACGGCAACGTGAAGACAACAATCACATTCCGCATCGTGGCATCGGGCACCACACCATGTCCGGGACTCTACTACCTACGTCTGCTCAAAGACTACAGCAAGCAATATGCTACAACCTACCAATTCAATGCACAGGATTGGGCCACCACGGGCGATGCCGCCCGTGTGGCTCAGTCGCGCATAAGCTGTGACACCAAGGCAAACACCATCACAGTGCGCGCCACAGGCAACAACAACGTATGCCTCAACTTCGGTGCCAACCGCTACACCATCAACACCGCCGACCGATACTTCATCATACGAGCATCGGGCGTCAGCACTGCAGATGGCAGCGCATACCTATGGTGGTTTAACGGCACCAACCACGGCACAAGCGTGAAACCGACAAAAGTCACAACACTCGACGGAGGCGACGTACTCCTTGCATGGGACATCCCCAACTCAGGACTCTCCGACAAATGCACCGACCCAACATACGAATTCAGCCAAGGCAACACCATATTTGGAATCACGGCAACCAACGGCACCGCAATAATCAAATACATCGGATTCAACTCCGACACCAGTATGCCCACAGCCATCAAACACATCGTCAAGACAAACACCACAAACACAATCTATGACCTGACATGACACCTCTTGGCTACACAACAAAAAGGAATAAACATCGTCAACGGAACAAAAGTACTGATAAAGTAACACTCACCTTCAATCCTCAATCTTCAATTTGCACGCAGTGCACAACTTCCCGCATGGCTAATCTTCAATTTTCAATCTTCAATCTTCAATTTTCCATTTGCACGCAGTGCATTATTGTGTAACTTATCAGGAATTACAGGAATTGGGGAATTACATGAAATAATGAAGAAAAGGAACATACCGCCATGCGGTGATTTATCA
>CAMHPM010000326.1 GCA_946187025.1 uncultured Prevotellaceae bacterium | reverse complement strand
AACTGCATGAGAATCTTCTCGATCTGAATTGGGAAGATGTTGACGCCACGCAGCACGATCATGTCGTCTGAACGTCCACGCATACGGTCGAGACGGATGTGGTTGCGTCCGCAAGGACAAGTGCGACCCAGCACACGTGTGAGGTCGCGGGTGCGATAGCGCAACAGCGGCATGGCCTCGCGGTTGAGGGTGGTGAGCACCAGTTCGCCGATTTCGCCATCGGGCACAGGCTCCAAAGTTTCTGGATCGACAATCTCAACGATGTAGTAGTCTTCCCAGAAATGGAGGCCGTTCTGCTCCTGACACTCAAATCCTACACCTGGACCGCACATCTCGCTCATACCAAACGAGTTGTATGCTTTCACGCCCATCATCTGCTCAATGCGCTGGCGCTGTTCCTCCGAGTGTGGTTCGGCTCCGATAGCCAGCACCTTGAGTTTTGTGTCGCGACGCGGATCGACGCCTTCCTGCTGCATCACCTCGTACAGACGTGTCACATAACTCGGCACGGCATGTATGGCTGTGGTTCCGAAGTCCTTTATGAACTTAATCTGACGCAACGAGTTTCCAGCAGCAGCCGGTACGGTGAGTGCTCCGAGGCGTTCGGCTCCGTATTGGAAACCGAGTCCGCCGGTGAACATACCGTAGCCAGATGAGTTCTGGAACACATCGTCGGGGCGCAGACCCACCATCCACAGACAGCGAGCCACTGCATTGGCCCACTCGTCGAGGTCGCGTTGGGTGTGGAGTATGACGGTAGGGTTGCCCGTTGTGCCTGACGATGAGTGCAGACGCACACACTGGCGTAGCGGTACGCTGGCCATACCGAACGGATAGGTGTCGCGCAGGTCTTGCTTTGTGGTGAATGGTATCTTGCGCAGGTCGTCGAGCGATTGAATGTCGTCGGGTGTCAGACCTGCCTCGGCAAAGCGTTTACGGTAGAACTCTGAATTCATGCAGTGCTTCACTGTGGCTTTCAGGCGTTCGAGTTGCAGAGCCTTCAGCTCTTCGTGAGAGAGGGTCTCATACTGCGGATGCAGATAAGGTGAATTGTTGTCCATGATGGGTTATTAGTTAGCGGTTGTTGTTTCTGAATGCTTCGATGCGCTCCTTGAACAGCGGCTCCTGTTCGCGGCTGAAGAACGAGGTGCAGATGCGCACACCCTGTTCGTTGCTGCCCATGGTGTCGAGCGGGAAGACCGCGATGCCGTAGTACATCAGTTCGCGGGTGAGCTGCAAGTCGTTCATGCCTGGATACTGCACGGTGAAGTAGAATCCGTCGGCCAGCGGTGCTCCGAGGTCGTTGTCATATACGAGGTAGAACCCGTTGGCAAGCAGGATGTCCTTCAAGAACCGTGCACGGCGTCCGTATTCTTTCACGTCGTCGAGGAAGTTATAGACTCCATCACACGCAGCCTCCATGAGTGCAGCCATGGCATGTTGCACGCTGTGGGTGGTGCCGCTCGAGAGGGTGTACATCAGTCGGTTGGTGAAGAAGTTGCCGAACTCGCCCACACCGAACTTGTCCTGCAATGCAGGATAGACGCGGTGGTAGAGCGTGTTGCTGATACATGTCACGCCGATGCGCTGTCCTGCATACGAGAATGCTTTCGATCCCGACACAGCGAGCACATAGCGGTCGGTATAGCGTGCCACGGTGGCCTGATATGGCGGTTGGAACGGATGCGAGAGGTCGCGACGGAAGTCCATCGCAAAGTAAGCGAGGTCTTCGAGTATCACCACGTCGTATCGGTCGGCCAACCCTGCTATGCCCTCAAGCTCCTCGTCGTTGAAGCACACCCACGACGGGTTGTTGGGGTTGGAATAGACGATTCCGCAGATGTTGCCTGCCGCGAGTATGGAGTCGAGCTTGCTGATGAGTGCCTCGCCACGGAAGTCGTGGATGTCGAGCCCTATGTGCTTCAGTCCTATCACGTCGCATTGTGAGGTCTGCACAGGGAATCCAGGATGTATGAACAGCACGGTGTCGCGCTCGGGCATGGCATGATGTAAGGCCATGAATGTGGCAAACGTGCCTTGCATACTTCCAGTGGTAGGCACGCAGCATTCGGGGTCGATATCGATGCCGATGAATGCTTTCACGAACCTCGATGCAGCCTTCTTGATGCGTGGTATGCCGCCGTTGGGCGGATATATGGTAGCACAGCCGTTAGCGAGTGCTTCCTGTTCGGCTTTCAATGCTATGTCCGACGGCTGCAAGCCTGGCACACCCATCTCGAGGTGTATCACCTGTTGGCCCGTCTTCTCTTCAAGGACGCGCGACAGAGATTGTATGTCGCGTATGGTGGCCGTAGAGAAGTCGCCGAGCTTCATGCTGTCGATGGCTGCGGTCACTATGTCGTGGTTGAGTGGAGTCATGAAAAAATATTTAATATATAATTAATAATAGGCCCCTCTCTTATCTCCCCAAGGGGAGAGGATGCCATCCGGATGGCCTCCCTCCCCCTCTCCCCTGGGGGAGTGCGAGGGGGAGAAGAACCGATTTGTCCCCCCTCAGTCCCCCGCAGGGGGATGACGGGGAGGGCTAGGGAGAGGGTCTTTTTTATTTCCAGTCGGTGAGCAGGGTGCGCTTGTCGAGCACGTGCTTTGCTTTGCCCGACGAGCGTTCGATGTTGCCCGGCTCTTTTATATGTATGTTTGGCTTGATGCCTACCATGCTCACGATGCGGTCGTAGAGCGGTTTGATGAACGGCATCTGCTGTGCCGGATTTGGCGAGAAGTATTCGGCGCGCAGTTCCACATCGAGGTCGAAGGTGTCTTCGTTGTTCTTGCGATCCACGGTGATGAAATACT
>CAMHPM010000325.1 GCA_946187025.1 uncultured Prevotellaceae bacterium | reverse complement strand
GCACCTTGCTTAATTAATAACCATTGTAAAACTGATTTTGAATAGCAGAAGAATTCCATGGATTCGGTATCGCAGTTCTCATATTGGTTTCATGTCATTAAATCGTATGTCAGTTATTATCTGACATATTTGTTCAACATGTACAGGGATTATCCGTATGAAGTCCAGGTAGCTGTAAGTGTGATAATCTTTGTTGCAGTGTTGATGTGTATCATAATGCTTGTGATGTTCTGTGTTTCGCGTTCAAAAGCTCGTGAGCGTCGTCTTATGATGAAACTGAAACAACGCTTCAGCCCTGTAATAAACCATGTGATGTATTCAGGAGCAGACACTCCGCTCACTCGTGCCGAGATTTTCGAGATGTTGCGTCGTTCCAATCCCGTTGGCAACTCGGAAATATTATCTAAGAAACGCGAAAAGTGTTTGTTCTGCAAGATTGTGTATGAACGATTCATCGTCGATACTCCCGACGATATTCACATGGTCAGCCTTCATGCTCTGCTCGATGTGTGTGGCATACCTCAGTTTCTTGAACAACAGGTGAATCAGGGCAACCTCCATTGCATGGTGGATGCGTTGAATATGATGCGTACGTTTAAACTCTATATCAATCCGTGGGTTATCAACAAACTTGTAAAATCGAGTAACATCAGAGTGCGTCGTCTTGCAATGTATTCAGCCGTTATGTCGAGTTCGGACAGTGACCTCGACTATTTTGAAACCGATTTTTTTGATAACAACAGTTGCATATACGACGAGATAGAACTCGGGTATGCCCTCCATCGCCGGCAGGCGGCAGGGCTGCGCCTTCCCAACCTGGCTCAGTGGGCTCACCTGCAAAAGAACCATTCGACCCGTTGCCTGTTTGTCAGGCTCATGCGCCGGTTTGACCAACGTGAATATTGCAGTCAGCTGGTCGATTTGTTCAGGGAGAGCCGTCATAAGAAACTGATTGAAGAGATTTCACGCACATGGGGATATCTCCATTATGTTGACGGAGAGAAGTTGCTGGTCGATTCGCTGCTCATGCAGCCCGACGACACGAAGGTGGCCATATTACATGCCATTACACGCATGGCCACAGGCAAGAGCCTCGATGTGCTGCTCGACGGATATAAGAACACGACCAATCCACATGTGAGGTTCGAAGCCTTGAGATGTATGTATAACTACGGCTACGAAGGACGTCTGCTGTTCGACAGCGTTGAACAGCAAGCATCGGGACGCGACAGGAAATTCTTTGATTTCTTCCACAACTCGATTACTCTGTACCGCATTCCGCTTGACAAGGAACAGGCTTACCACCCTTCGGTGGAGACAATACATTCGATGTGAAACAAAACAAGAAATAGGGTAGATAATTATGTGGCTGACAATTTATTATATTTTTTGCTATCTCATTTTCTTCTATACGCTGACGATAATGGCAAGCTACCTGTATCTGGTTGTTCAGAGCTACAGGGCACAACGTCGCATGTCGGTAGAAATGCCCGACGATGACACTATAAAATACCTGCTCAAGTCGTCGCCACTCACGCCTGCCGTCTCAATCATTGCACCGGCATACAACGAGGAGGTGACAATCATCGATAATGTCTATTCGCTCATGCAGATAGATTATCCGAACTATGAAATCATAGTTGTGAACGATGACAGCACTGACCGTACGATGGAATTGCTGATAAATGAGTTCAGCCTTGTTGAAATACCCTACGACGTGGCGATGCGTGTGCCGTCAAAACCGATAAAACGAGTCCTCAAGTCGATTGAAGACCGCTTCAGCAACCTCGTGGTCGTTGATAAGGAACATGGCGGGCGAAAGAGCGACGGCTCGAATGCAGGCATCAATGTGTGCAGCAACAAATACTTTGTGTGTACCGATGTTGACTGTATAGTTGAGCCAATGGCGATCTATCGCATGATGTGGCTTGTGGTAAACAGTCATGTACCGATGATAGGTGTGAGCGCAACAATGCTTATGAGCAACGGATGTGTGGTAGAAGACGGAAGTGTGGCCGAGGCCAATGTTCCCAACATGCCGCTTCCTCTTTTCCAGCAGCTGGAGTATCTGCGCTCGTTTCTCATCGGCAAACTTGGATGGTCGGCCATCAATGCCTTGCCTAATATATCGGGCGGATTCGGACTGTTCGATACCGATGTGGTGGTGAAGTCGGGAGGATACGACACCCAAAGCATGGCCGAGGATGTCGATATGTTGCTGCGAATGGTGACATATATGAAAAACAGCGGTCAGGATTTCCGTGTGGCCCAGGTACCAAAGGTGTGCTGCTGGACGGAGGGACCATCGTCAATCAGGGCAATCTACCGACAGAGGGTGAGATGGGCACGCGGCCTGTTTGAGATTGTGTCTAATCATCGCAAACTATTCTTCAATCCACATTATGGAACGATCGGAGCATTTACATTACCATATATCCTGATGTTCGAATTTATTGCACCGGTATTCGAACTCAGCGGATATCTGTTCATGATATGGCTTGTATTAATAGGCGGTGTCAACTGGAATGCATCATTCGTCATATTCGGCATGATATATGTCTTTTCGATTTTCATTGCCTTGTGTGTAATGGCTTTCGACTATTCGACAAATGCAGTAAAATGGAAAAAGACCTCCCTGAGTTATGCTAAATTACTGCTTGCAGCCCTGCTTGAGCCATTCATATACCACCCGCTTATTACATACTGCTCGAATGCAGGATATTGGAAGTTCCTACGTAATACAACAGCTGTGTGGAAACCAATTGCCCGTAGAGGTGTGCGGAAGAAGACACGTGGCTGATATGCAGGCAGTGATACGACGAATCCACCC
>CAMHPM010000324.1 GCA_946187025.1 uncultured Prevotellaceae bacterium | reverse complement strand
TACTTGCAGTGTGGCTGTGGTTGCAGCCTTTGCACGATAGCGCAATGTGACGTTATTTGCACCGCCAGCGGCAACACGCACTTTGTTGTATGTCACCCATCCGCCCTTTTCAGGGAACACGGTTGACCATCCCTTGAAGTAGTCGAGGGTGTCGAGGTATTCGATGCTTGCGCCTCCGCCGGCTGCGCTGTAGCGGTCAATCTGTATTGGTTTTTGTGCATCGCTGATGCCTACGCCACGTAATGTAGGTTTCACCTCCTGTATGGTGCCGTCGGGGTTGAAGAAGAGCGAGTCGATACATACCGAGCGGTTTTTGTCAAACTTTGGAGAGTAGTCGTTGTGGTGATAGAACAGGTACCACTGGCCCTTGAAGTTGACAATGCTGTGGTGGTTGGTCCAACAGCCGTTGGCATGTTCTGCCATGATGAGTCCTTTATATTCGTATGGTCCTAATGGCTTCTTGCTCATTGCATAGGCCAGCACCTCGGTGTTTTCTCTCACATAAGGGTATGTGAGGTAGTAGTTTCCGTTGTATTCGAATGCAAACGGTCCTTCTGCCTGGCGGTTTGGCAGCCCTTGCAGGCAGCTTACACCGATCGATTCAATCTCGCGATTGCCCCAGCGCATTGTTTCCTTAGGGTTGTCGTCGGCTAGTTCGAGCATGTTTTCCTTGAGTTTGGCACCACGTCCTGCACCCCAGAAGATGTAGGCGTTGCCGTCGGATGCTTGCAGTACGCATGGGTCGATGCCGCCTATACCCTTGATCGGCTCGGCTTGTGGCACATACGGGCCTTCGGGCTTGTCGGCCACGGCCACACCTACTGCAAAGCCGCCTCCTGCTGCAGGAGCCGACGGGAAGTAGAAGTAGTACTTGCCATTACGGAAGACACAGTCGGGAGCCCACATGGAGTATGAATTGGGGCGTACCCAAGGCACCTTGTTTTGAGTCACGATCATACCGTGGTCGGTGAAATCGACGAGGTCGTCTGACGAAAACACATGATAGTCTTCCATGCAGAACCAATCCTGCCGCTGACCTGCAGGCGGCTTGATGTCGTGCGATGGGAAGAGATATATCTTGCCATTAAACACTCGTGCCGTAGGGTCGGCACTGAACTGATTACGGATAACGGGATTTTGGGCGTTAACTGACGCAATACCCACTAACACCGTTGCTAATGTAGCGATAACTTTATTCATAATTGCTGTCAATGTTTTAGGTTTATTGTTTTGTTCTTGGCGACAAAGTTACGAAATAACAAACAAACAGCAAAGCAAAATGCAATTTTAATTATCGTAAACAACGAAAAACAGGGCTGCGACATGCTTTTTGTTTACATCAGCATGTAAATGCTGTTTCGTGTGGTAATGTGATGAGGTTTATATGCTTGCAAAAAAACGAGTGCGGAGTCTCGGGGCTGAGAGTGCGCACTCGTGAGGCCGAGAGTGCGGAGTCGCAGGCCCGAGAGTGCGCACTCGCAAATCGGAGGTTGCACGGGGCTGTCGGTCAGTGTCGCGCTTCGTCGTGTGCCATCTTCACCTGGCGCAGTATGTCGGACGCAAAGATGAAATCGTCGAGACGTGGATTTCCGGCATCCATGATACGTGTGTTGGGTCCCTGCCACTCGGCTCGTCCCTCGCAAATGAAGATGATGTTCTCGCCTATCCCCATCACCGAGTTCATGTCATGAGTGTTGACAATGGTGGTGATGTGGTCTTCGTGGGTGATGCCCTGAATGAGTTCGTCGATTACTATACTGGTCTTCGGGTCGAGTCCCGAGTTAGGTTCGTCGCAGAAGAGGTAGCGCGGCTCGAGGGCTATGGCACGGGCAATGGCCACACGCTTCTGCATTCCGCCACTCAGCTCCTTGGGAAACTTGCTGCCGGTTCCGCTCAGGTTCACACGCGAGAGGCATTCCTCGGCACGTCGCACACGGTCGGTATATGACTTGTCGCTGAACATGTTGAGGGGGAACATCACGTTTTCGAGCACCGACATCGAGTCGAACAACGCCGCACTTTGGAATATCATCCCCATCTCGCGACGCAGCAGAATCTTCTCACGTTTCGACAAGGCCACGAAGTCGCGGTCGTCGTACCAGATTTTGCCACGGTCGGGAGTGAGCAACCCTACGAGGTTGTTCATAAACACCGTCTTTCCCGAACCACTCTGGCCGATGATGAGGTTCACCTTGCCATTCTCAAACACGGCACTGATGTCTTTCAGCACCTCCTTGTCTCCAAACGATTTATATAGATGGTCAACTCTAATCATGTCAATATCTGTGTCAAGAAAATGTCGGCAAACAAAATAAGTATGCTACTTGTAACCACGGCATCGGTGCTGGCCTTACCCACTTCGACCGAACCTCCCTCGACCGTATAGCCCTTATACGACGACACTGTAGTTATGATAAACGCATAGACAACTGCCTTGATTATTCCGCACCAGAAAAACCACTGGTTGAACGAATAGCGAAATCCCTCGTTCAACTCGGGCACCGTGGTTGTGCCCATAAACGAAGTGCAATATGCACCGATGACACCAGCTGCCACACTGAAGGTGACGAGTATCGGCATGATCGTCATCAAGCCGGCCACCTTGGGCAGGATGAGATAGTTGGCCGAATTGACACCCATGATGTCGAGCGCATCGATTTGCTGGGTTATGCGCATCGTACCAAGTTCCGACGCAATGTTCGACCCAACTTTTCCAGCCAGAATCAAGCACATAATGCTCGACGAAAACTCGAGCAACATAATCTCACGAGTGGTATATCCAACCACCATGCGCGGCATCCACGGACTCTGGATGTTGAGTTTTATCTGCAGAC
>CAMHPM010000323.1 GCA_946187025.1 uncultured Prevotellaceae bacterium | reverse complement strand
TTTCGCCCTTGGGAGTAGAAAAACCGATTTACATTATCTTATTTATTAATAAATGTGTAATTTTGCATCTCGAAACAAAAAAGGATACATTATGAATCGTTCGTCAGAAATCATACGCACCAGTTGGATAGGCATCGCGGCCAACATCCTGCTGGCAGCATTCAAGGCGGTTGTAGGTGCCGTGGCCGGTTCGATAGCCATCGTGATGGATGCCGTAAACAACCTGAGCGATGCCCTTTCGAGCGTCATCACCATCGTCGGCACCAAGCTCTCGCAGCGTCCGGCCGATCGCAACCACCCGTTTGGATATGGGCGCGTGGAGTACTTCAGTGCCATCATCATTGCTGTCATCGTGCTGATGGCAGGTGTCACATCGCTCATCGAGTCGGCAAAGAAGGTGTTCGACCCCTCCGAACCCGACTACACCGCCACCACCCTCATCGTCATCGTGGCAAGCATCGTGGTGAAGCTCGTGCTGGGCAGTTATGTGAAACGTCAGGGTCGGCGTCTCGACAGCGATGCTCTCATTGCCTCGGGAGCCGATGCTTTGTTCGATGCCGTCGTAACCCTGGCCACGCTCCTGTCGGCGGCAGTCATGCTCCTGTGGCATGTGTCGCTCGACGGCATACTCGGTGTGCTCATCTCGGTAGTCATCATCAAGGCTGGTTTCGAGATGCTTATCTCGCCGGTCAACGAACTGCTGGGCAGCCGTCTGTCGCCCGAACTTGTGGCACAGCTCAAGTCCGAGGTGTCGGCATTCGAGGGCGTTCACGGTGTTTACGACATCATACTTCACAACTATGGTCATGACCTCATGATTGGCTCGCTCCATATCAATGTGCTCGACTCGATGTCGGCCACCGACATACACCGCCTCACCCGGCGCATCACCGAAACCCTCTATGCACGCCACAACATGATCATAACCGTGGGCATCTACACCATAGCTACCGGCAGCAACCCCATGGCGCCGATACAGCAGCAAGTGATGCAAGCCCTGGCTGCACACAAGGAGGTGGTGCAGGTACATGGATTCTGCTACTACGACGACGAGAAACTGATATCGGTCGATGTGGTGCCCGACATCTCCGTACACGACGAACCGCAGCTGGCAGCCCAACTCACCGACGAGATAAAAGCCCTACTGCCTGCCGACCTCGGAGTGTCGATCGTCATCGACCACAACTATATTGCCTGAGACTCCGCACTCGCAGGCCCGAGACTGCGCACTCACAGACAACGAAAAACGCAATACTTACAAACCAATGACAATGAAGCTGTTAACATCGACGGCAACCATCATGCTTTTAGGTTGCACAATAGCATTCAACATAAGCTGCACCGACACCGATGCCACACGTATGCCCGCCGGCACCATCGATGGTCCCATCACCCAATCTGCCATACCCCCACATGTGCTGAAAGCCATCGATGAGGCTACGATACTGCATCAGTATGAGATAATGAGCGACACTGCCAACGACGTCAGTGTCAGCTGCATAGGCGAGGCCGACACCATTCCGACCGAAAGCTATGGCATCGTTGTGGTGAAGGGAAGCACCTCGACCACATTCGCCGACCTGCGCAATACAAGGCAGCCATTGGCACACTACGACACATCAAGCGGCAGCCTGTGGCTCACCACCAGCGCCATGGAGGGTACAGGCGTGGCGGTGGAACGCCTCCACCAACTGCGTTTCGACCACGAAGACCATGCACACATCGCCATGACCATCGACCCCTACGACATGCAGCAAACACTGCTACAGCGGCTGCGATACACCATCCGCCAACAAGACATCACCCTCTACGACGGCAACCGCCTGCTATGCACCATAGCCGTTGACACCACCGACATGGGAGGGCTTGACACCGACCAACCACTGTGGATAGGCGAGCAGCTCATCTACGACATCAGCACCCCCACACCGCGAGTGCTCATCACCCCAGGTGTGAAGTTCACCACCGGCCTTGTGCTCACCTACGACGACATGTCAACACTGTCTGCACCCATATCGTTCGATACCGACGGCACGTTCACCATCGGCGACCTCGACATCGACCAGCACCCCTACGAAGGCACATATCTCGACACCGACAACGACGAGCCCAACCTCTACATCACCTACCGCCGCTCCGACGGTCGCTACGACATCAGCATCGGCATCTTCCGCCTCACCACCCTCGACGACGCACTCGGAACCCTCGCCGTCAACCATCTTGACTTCACAGCCACCGATGCAGCCGGTAACCCCATCGGCGGACTCATCACCCTCAGCGGCGACACAGCCGAAGTGACCTTCACCCGCTCCACATGGCCACTGCTGGAAAACGGAAGCAAGTTTGTGTATATAAAAAAGCCCAACCGGCCATTAGAATCAAGGAGTACGCCCAACAACTTATTGTTTGCCCATTAATTCCTGAGAGAAGAGATAACGTCATTTATTTTCTCTCCCTTCCCACTTTTTCCTTACTCTTTGTGATAATATGAAAATTGTTTTGTATCTTTGCAAGTGAAATGTGACGGGAATGCCATGCTTGTGGATATGAAGTGGATGCCAATGGATTGTAACAAATGCGCACCGGCGTAGCTGTGTGATGACTAATGATGCGTTGAAGAGGGGAAAGCAAATAATCATGAAACGATGTATAAGTACTTACACATTTTCATTAATTTGCTCTAATAATTAATATTTTTTGTATGTTACAGGCCAAATACTCAATAAAATTGAGTAACTTTGTGCCCATAATTAAAACCCTAAGGCAAGCGATATGAAAACAGAGAAACAAATGGCTATGGCTGCAGCTGAATTTGCAGAGCGGTGGAAAGGCAGAGGAT
>CAMHPM010000322.1 GCA_946187025.1 uncultured Prevotellaceae bacterium | reverse complement strand
GGACAATCCATCCGGAAGGATATAACCTCCCCTAACCCCTCCCAAGGAGGGGAATACCATCCGGAGAGAAGACCCCCTCCCCCTGCGGGTACTCCCCCTTTCAGGTGGGAGAGTCCATCCGGATGGTATCACTCCCCCTTGGGGGAGCAGGGAGGGGGCTTGAAATAGTAAATGAGATTATGAAGCCTCGTCAGTGTATTAGATAGCTGCATCGACTTCTAATGTAAATGTTTCATTTCTTGCTTCCTTACTTTCTTACTTTCTTACTTTCTTACTTTCTTGCTTTGCTATCTCTTTCGCCCTATCCCCATTTCTCTTTCTGCGGAGTTGGTGATAATTATATTTTCAGTCATGCTGTCGGTTTTGATGATTGTCGGTAAAACAAATGCGGCGATTTAGGGGTGAAAAAGGTGAACATACATCATTTTCTTTTGAAAAAGTTGTGCGTTCACCTTTTTATTTTGTAACTTTGCCGACTGAAGGTGTATTCCTTTTGAATCTGTGGTAGCCATCCGTCGATGGCAGCAATGATAATGACATTAACAACAGAAACAATACTTACAAACCAAACTTAATCGGACATGAAACAGAAACTACTTTCCCTCATTGGCGTTGCGATGATGATGTACTCCACGACACTGAGTGCATCGGGCAAACATGTCTTTACGTTCGACATCGAGCGTGCTGTCGATGCCGACGAACCGAGTGTGTGTGAGGTGAAGCCCACTCTTGTGAAGAGCCTCACCGGTGTGTCGTCGGCCAAACTCGGCTCTATGCTGCTGCGTGCCACATGGACCAGTTCGACCGGCAAGGATTCGTATTTCGAGACATCGACCTCGGATGTGAGCAGCGAGCGCGGACACTGGTTTACGAAGACCGGTATTGCAACGACCAAGAGAAAAAACTACTGCATCAAGGTGGTGTGGAACGCACCACGGTTTGAGGTGACTCACAATGCCGAGGCAAACACCGAGGTGGGCCAGACCTACACGGTGAAGGAGGCATTGGTGAACGGAACCGACACTATTGTGTATGTGTTCAATGTGACAATAGGTGCCGAGGGTTCGGCAATGAAGGTGACCGACAACCAGCCGGCTGTGATTGGCCGCAAGAGCCAAACCGACGGATGGCTGGTAAGACCTGTGGTGAGGAAGAACGAGCAGGAACCTAAGCACGACAACATCATATCGGTCAATGCAGGCGACAAAATCACCCTCGGATGCGAAATTATCGATACCGATAACTACACATCGGCCAAGTATTCGTGGACAAAAGTGTATTGGGATGCCAAGCAGAAGAAAGATGTGATGAAGACCGTGCGCTCGTATAAGTCGGACGACTTTGTGCTGACCGAGAATGCAGAATATGAGGACGGAGGCATGTACCGACTCACTGCACGCCTCACCGACAAGGATGGCAAACTCACGATAAGGAACTACATGTTCTATGTTGATGTTCAGACACAAGCGAGCGGAACATTCTGGGACTGGACCGGCGAGGTGCCACAGATAAGCTACGACTTCCACACCGAATACCCTACACTCAGCCCACCTACAAAGATTCACACCGTGAAGAAGAAGAACGGCCAGCCGGCCAACTACTATGCCGGCAAGTGGTGGTCGGTGTTCTGGGGCGACGACCTCAACGACGAGGTGGGCGGACAGGAGAAAGCCATGGAGGCAGCCAAGAACATGGTTGAGAAATACGATACCGACTTCGAATACATCTACGACCAGATAGGCTGGCCGCCAAACCTCAGTGCACGCAACGGCTTCAAGTCGATGATCTACATCTTCGGCTCAGGACTTGCCAACGATAACACCAGCAAGACCGAGAAAGGCGGATATCAGAGTGCAACCACCGTCGATGGCCGCTCCTATGCATGTGTGTGGGCCAGCTATTATCCATTCTCGCGCTTCCGTTCCGATGCCGACCAGTTGTGGAGCGACGGCCACTATCAGCGCGAAGCCATGATACACGAAGGCATACACACCCTCTTTGCCGACCTCGGTGCATGTCAAGGCTCCAGCTGGTTCCACGAAGGCGGCAATGTGTGGCTGCAGCAGGAACTACACGTGCGTCGCGACAACTCCTACGAAACCACACCCGGATATCTCGGTGCAGGCAACGTGCTCTGCCCGTTCATACCTATCGAATGCTACTCGGGATGGCTGCAGGACGGATCGTTTGGCGGACCAGCCGCCCAGGGAGTCAACATGTATAACGGCGGTCAGCAGATCTGCACATGGCGCAACCTCATCGGCGGCGTGCAGTACAGCGACGTATTCCCCGTTGTATTCAGTTCCGTTTGCGGTTCGCAGTCGGTGGCATGGATATGGCGCTACTGCAAGAACCGTGTGCTCGAAACCATAGGCGATCATATAGGCGACGAAGCAATGCGCAACTTCATCACCCAGTATCGTGCACGCCTCGCACTCTTCGACCTCAACGGATGGGACAACGGCTACCGCAACCTTGCCAACAACCACTTCGGAGTTACAGTCAAGGCTGAATGGTCGCCTTATTGGATAGACGTGGCACCATTCAAACTCACACCGTATCAGACACTCGAACTCAACGACTCGGCTGGATGGATGGCACCCGACACACTCACCAACCCTGGATGGAGCGGAGCCAACATCATACCTATACACGTGAGCGGCCCGGTGGCCAATGTTGAATTCCGTCCCGAGGACAGCCACATGCGAGCCCTGCTCTGCTATCGCACCAAAGACGGCAAATGCTACTATAGCCGTCCATACAACTGCGGCAATATGAGCATCGACCTCACACCGGGACCAGCCAACGGTGTCATCTTCTGTGTCATCATCAACACCGACTAT
>CAMHPM010000321.1 GCA_946187025.1 uncultured Prevotellaceae bacterium | reverse complement strand
GTGTTTAGCGAGATATGCATTGCAAGTCGCACTGTAAGCAAGTGTGAGGCATTGAAGCAGAAACTTGAAGGCAAGACCTCGGCTGTGATAACAACTGCAAAGGTCGATGCCGACAAGGTAGATGAACTTGAGGCGCTTATAAACGAAGTGAAGCCCGACATAGTGCTCAACCTTGCACTGCCTTATCAGGACCTCACGATTATGGAGGCATGTCTGAAGACCAAAGTGCACTACGTGGATACTGCCAACTATGAGTGTGAAGACACCAATGACCCTGAATGGCGTGCTATCTACGAGAAGCGTTGCAAGGAGAAGGGCTTCACGGCGTACTTCGACTATTCATGGCAGTGGGCATACAGCGAGCGTTTTGAGAAAGCAGGCATCACTGCATTGCTCGGAACTGGTTTCGACCCGGGAGTGACAAGTGTGTTTACTGCATACGCATTGAAGCATTATTTCGACGAGATACACACCATCGACATCCTCGACTGCAACGGAGGCGACCACGGTTACCCATTTGCTACCAACTTCAATCCTGAAATCAACCTGCGCGAGGTGAGCGCCAACGGTTCGTATTGGGAGAACGGACACTGGGTGGAGACCGAACCGATGGCCATCCATCGCACATACAACTTCGATGGAGTAGGGGAGAAGGACATGTATCTGCTGCACCATGAGGAGATTGAGTCGCTGGCACAGAACATACCGGGTGTGAAGCGCATCCGTTTCTTCATGACCTTCGGTCAGAGCTACCTCACACATATGAAGTGTCTGGAAAATGTGGGAATGCTTGGCACCGAGCCTGTTGAGTTTGAGGGACATGAGATTGTGCCTATCCAGTTCCTGCGCCGACTGCTGCCCGACCCTGCATCGCTCGGTTCTCGCACCGTGGGTAAGACCAATATCGGTTGCATCTTCACGGGAGTAAAAGACGGCAAGGAGCGTCATATATATATATATAATGTGTGCGACCACCAAGAGTGCTATCGCGAGGTCGGTTCGCAAGCCATTTCATATACAACCGGTGTGCCGGCCATGATAGGTACGGCGATGGTGATGACAGGATTGTGGAAGCGTCCGGGAGTGTTCACCGTCGAGGAGTTTGACCCCGATCCATATATGGAAGCACTGAACAAGTGGGGTTTGCCATGGCAAGTGGATGAAAATCCTGTGCTGGTGCCGTAAAATCCGGTGGGACTTTAATTGACAAGAGTACATAAATCGTTAATAGTACATTGCCAAATTGTAAATAGTAAATCGTTAAATCGTAAATAACATGACTCCTTATTTCCTGATCGATGCCGACAAGATAGAGCAGAACCTTAAGGTCTTGCATGGCGTGATGGAGCGTACCGGCTGTAGCATCCTGCTTGCGCAGAAGTGTTTCAGTTGCTATGCGCTTTATCCGTTGATAGGCAAATATCTGAGTGGAGCCACGGCTTCGGGGTTGTTTGAGGCCCGGCTGTGCCATGAGGAGATGCCTGGAAAGCAGAATCATGTGTTTTCTCCGGCATTCAGAGATGGGGATTTCGATGAGCTGATACAGATTTGCGACCACATCGTGTTCAATTCTCCACGGCAGTTGCACCTGTTTGGCCGTCGTGCCAAGGAGGCCGGATTGCAGGTGGGGCTTCGCATCAATCCCGAGTGTTCGACTCAGGAAGGACATGCCATCTACGACCCCTGTGCACCCGGCAGCCGGCTTGGAACAACCATTGATGTGTTTGACGCCATGCCGCAGGATGATTTCGATTTGCTCGACGGCCTCCATTTCCACACGTTGTGTGAGCAGAACTCCGATGATTTGGAAACCACGCTCAATGCTGTCGAGGAGCGTTTCGGTAAGTATCTGCCACGGATGAACTGGATAAACTTCGGTGGCGGGCATCATATTACCCGCGCCGATTATGACATATCACGGCTCGAACGTCTCATAACCCACATGAGTCGGCAGTATGGCTTGCATGTCATTTTGGAGCCGGGCGAGGCTGTTGCTCTCAATGCCGGTACATTGCATACCACTGTGTTGGAAATCCAACCGAAAGGTGCCGATGGTATCAGCAACGTGATACTCGACACCTCGGCTGCCTGCCACATGCCCGATGTGATAGAGATGCCATACCTGCCTCCGCTCATCGAGCCAGAGGGACATAATGTGTATCGATTTGGCGGGCCTACATGTCTGTCGGGCGATGTGATTGGTGTCTATAGCATAGAGCGCGAGCTCCACGAAGGTGATGAACTCGTGTTTGACGACATGGCAATCTATTCGATGGTGAAGACGAATACTTTCAACGGAATGCCGCTCCCCGACATCTATATCAGTCGTGGCGGGCAGATTGAAAAATGGAAGTCGTTTGGGTATGAAGAATTCAAGAAACGAGTGTGAATTGTCGTCTGTAAACTGAAAAAAACGAATATATGGGCACTTTATTGAAATAAAATGTAAAAAAACAGAAAAAAGATTTTGTACATTAAAAGACTATTATTAACTTTGCCCATGCTTAGCGCAAGCGTTAATTATTAACTTTTAAACAATTGTTCAAAAAAATGAAAGAATTAATCGCAAAGATCAACGAACTCGTTGATGTAATCAAGGCTGATGTAGAGAAGTCAGAAAGCAACAAGGCAGCAGCAGCTCGCGTACGCAAGGCAACTCTCGAACTCGAGAAGGTTGGTAAGGAGTATCGCAAGGCTTCTATCGCAGCTGCAAAGAAGTAATTTTTCTGATATACTTCAGTAGCACGTACGGGCTATTCACATGCAAATGTGGGTAGCTCTTTTTTATATGTCTCCGTCAGTGTCTGGCTGCGAGTGCGCACTCTCGGGGTCGCGACTGCGCACTC
>CAMHPM010000320.1 GCA_946187025.1 uncultured Prevotellaceae bacterium | reverse complement strand
GTGTATCTTGTATCTTGTCGTGTGTGCTTATGCTGGCGGTGAGGTCGTAGAGGTCGGGGTTGAACTCGTCCCACAGGCGCATGTCGTCGCCCAGTCGCAGCGGCACCTCTATCCATGAGGTGTCGGCCGTGAGGCTTGTGCCGGTGAGGTCGGACTTGGCAGTGGTGGTCACCTCGTCGTCGTCGTCGTTCCATGTCACCTTGGCAACGAGCGATATGTCGATCTTGGTCTTAGGCTTGCCTACCACCTGCAGCTTCACCGTGGCTTGTTTGTTATCGACATCGGGATATACCTGCAGGTCGGTGATGTGTGTGCGGCTGGTCTGCTGCAGTTCCATACGTCCCACGATTCCGTTCCAGTCGCCTTGGGTCTGGTCGGTTATGGAGTGGGAGTCCTGACCTACGTTCACCGTCTCCTGACGGTTGTCGATGCGCAGTGTGAAGATGTTGTCGCCGGTTTTCAGGTAGTCGGTCACATCATACTGGTGGGCGGTGACGAGGCTGTTGCGACGGCCTACCCGCTGTCCGTTGACGTAGAGGGTGGTCTCGATGTGCGGACGCTCGAGGTATAGGTTGTATGAGCTGTTACGGTTGATCTTGTCGATGTGAACCACACGCTGATACCATGCCACACCCACGTAGTGCTTGTCGGGGGTGAGGAAGAACGTGAGCTTCATGTTGCCCGGCTGACGGTACTTCTCGAGGTAGGGATTGTAGAAGTAGGAGCTGTCGTAGAGGCTTCCCACCCAGCGTGTGTTCACGCTTATGTCGTCGCCCTTGAGCCGCTCGGGCATCGATGCCGGCAGGTCTATGTGGTCGTCAAACTCACGGCCGTCTTGCCATTGCTCTCTCTCGCCACGATCTTCGCGGTCGGTCTGGAACTGCCACCGTCCGCTCAGGTCGATGGTCTGTGCACTGATGCTCTGTGTCAGACACAGGAGTGCGGATATCAGTAATGTGTGGATGGTTTTCATAATTTGAAGGGAAGTTAAAGGGATTTGAAGGGAAGTTGAAGGGACGGACCCTCTCTGTCTTTCAGACATCTCCCCCTTTATGGGGAGAGCCATGTGGGGAATTTGAAAATTGAAGATTGAAAATTGAAGATTGAAGATGTTTGCTGTAGTGCATTCAGACTTCGGTTTCACCTTCTATATAGTTGTCCATGATGAGCTGTTCGCCATCGAATCGTGCATAGGTGAATCGGCTGTACCACTCGCCGAGTATCATGAGCCGGCATTCGTGGCTGAGCATGAGGTCGAGTTCTATGTGCCGGTGTCCGAACATGAAGTAGTTCACGGTTGTGTGTGTGGCGAGGTATTGCTTGGCATACCTCACGAGCAGTTCGTCGTGTTCGCCCTTGTAGGGTTCTTCGCCTCCTGCAGCCTGGTGTTTCAGGCGGCTCTGCTTTGCCCAGTTCAGTCCGAAGTTGATGAACAGGTGCGGATGGATGGTGCGTGCCATGCGTTGCAGCATGGGGCTTTGGAAGAGCCGGAACATGAGACGTGTGCGCCAGTCGGACGGCTCGATGTCGATGGTATGTCCGTGTGCGAGGTAGAACTCGCTGCCGTAGATTTCGATGAGGCATGGCTCGCGATGTACGATCACTCCACACTCGCGCTCCAGGTAGTCGGTGGTCCACATGTCGTGGTTGCCGACAAACCAGTGTACCTCGACGCCGTTGTCGGTCAGTTCGCTCACTTTGCCGAGAAACCGTGTGAAGCCACGCGGCACCACGTCGGCATATTCAAACCAGAAATCGAACATGTCGCCAAGCATATATACGGCTTCGGCCTTCGACTGTATCTGGTCGAGAAACCTCACGAGCTTGCGCTCTTTTGTGCGTTGGTGCTCTATGGCCCTGCAGCCAAGGTGAGCATCGGAGATGAAATAGACCATTATATTATTTACTATTTAACGATTTGACGATTTAGCTTACATAAATCCCAATTCGAGCTTAGCCTCCTCGGTCATCATGTCTTTTGTCCATTCAGGTTCGAACACGAGGTTGACCTCGACATCGGTCACTCCCTCGATGCTGCCCACCTTCTGCCTTATGTCTTCGATGATGAAGTCGGCAGCGGGGCATGACGGGGCGGTGAGTGTCATGTCGATGCTCACCTTGTAGTCGTCGCTCACGTCGATTTTGTATATAAGTCCGAGTTCATACACGTTGACCGGTATCTCGGGGTCGAAGACGGTGCGAAGCATCTCCACCGTCTTCACTTCTATGTCATATCGTTCCATTGTCTGCAAAGCTGTAGTAGTTTCCGTCGGTTATGATTACGTGGTCGATCAGCCGTATGTTCATGGTCTCGGCTGCTGCCTTTATGCGTGTGGTGAGGTTGCGGTCGTCGGTGCTGGGACGCAGCGATCCGCCCGGGTGGTTGTGGCAGGCCACCATTGCCGTTGCTCCTACGAGCAGGGCTTCACGCACTGTCTTCAACACCCGTGACTGGTTGTTGAGCAGTATGACCCAGAACTCCTCGTGTCCCAGGTCTTGCATTCGTGGGTGCATGAGCCGATACACGTCGGCTGCGTTGGCTATCGTGTCGTTGTCCTGAGCCTTCTCGAGTGCGCGTCGGCGTCCTATCTCGGCGGCTGCCTTCAGGGTTATGGCCTTGGCCTCGCCTATGCCGTTCCACTCCATCAGCTGCTCTATGCTCATGCGGCTCAGTGCCGAGAGGCGTCCGCCGCAGGCTTCGAAAATCTCTTGCATCAGTGCCACGGCCGACTTCTTGCTGCTGCCCGACCCGATGAGGATGGCCAGCAGTTCGGCATCGGTGAGGGCGCTCTCGCCGCAGTGCATCAGTTTCTCGCGCGGACGGTCGGCCTCGGCCCAGTTCTTTATT
>CAMHPM010000319.1 GCA_946187025.1 uncultured Prevotellaceae bacterium | reverse complement strand
ATGGTTATTCCACAGGACTTGAGCCGGGCTGTGCTGAATGTGATGAACAACGCTTGCTATGCGGTGTGGCATAAATCACAAACTGCCACAGAGGAATATACGCCGGAAATTAGTGTCAGTGTCGCCATCAATGACAACAATCTTGCGATGGTCACGAGGAAAAATGTGGTTCACCCAAGGGAATTTCAAGGGGTCGAACTTTACAAGTTTTATGCCCAGCGCAGCAATAGAGTCATGCTGGTGACGTTTTATCGGTTGGTTGTTTGACGCATTTCCGAACGCATCGTACATGGCTCTTACCTCCACACCCTCCTTGGCCTTATGTGCAAGTATGTCAAAAAGCAAGCCTGCGATGGAGTCGTTGCGGAAGTTGAAGTATTCGAGATGGATGAAATGACGAGCCTTGCGTATGGCATCAAACATGTCTTCGAACTTGTCGTGACCGCTCATGAGCAAGCTGACGGAGTTGTTTTCGGTCACTTCGATGCCTTTCAACTGTAAATATTTCATTTCTTCCTGGTCGCTTTGTGCTGAAACCGACACAGCAACCATCGTCATCGCTGATAGAAATACGCTACGTATGAAGTTCATGTCTATACTTTTTACTATGACAGCATGTAGAATCATGCATTACGAATTAAGGCATTGTTTAGTTTCTCAGTCCAGTCTTCATCTTTCTCGACCAGAAGTCCGTGCATCCCGACAGCTTCACATCCGCGGACATTGCGCTCGCTATCATCGAGAAACAGACACTCGTCGGCTTTCAGACCTGCCGCATCGAGCATCTTCTGGAATATTGACGGTGCGGGTTTATAGTCGCATAGTTGGAAACTGTAATAGCACTCGTCGAGATAATACCCGATTCCGTGTCCGTCGCCACTGAATGCCGGACTTTCGGCCCATGCCTGAATGAACGGATTAAGGTTGCTGAGCAGGTAGAGGCGGTAGTGCTGTTTGAGTCGGAGCAGATTGTCGAGATTCTTGCGTGGCACAGCTTTCATATAGCCCATCCATGCCCATTGTGCTTCTTCGAACGTGAACACGGGATTATCCACTCCTGCAAAACGTCCGCCTTTCTCCTTGGCTTCGATTGCAAGCCTGCGGCAAAACTCGTCGGCCGACAGCAGTCCTTTCTCTACATCACCGAAGATGCCTGTCTGTCCGAAGATGTCGAGCTGACGGCGTGCATCGGTTATTCCGAGCGACTCAAATCGTCGTACGGCCTCTTCGGGTTCGAGGCGTACGATTACACCTCCAAAATCGAATATGATATTTTTTACCATTGTATTTCTTCTTTTCCTAATGAACGTAAGTATGCGTTGGCCTGGCTGAAATGATGATTGCCGAAGAATCCGCGATGTGCAGACAGTGGCGACGGATGTGCTGAACGCAGGACGAGATGCCGCCGGCTGTCGATGAGGTAGCTCTTGCTTTGTGCGTAACTTCCCCAGAGAATGAAGACAAGTCCGTCGCGCTCGGCACTGAGTGTACGGATTACTGCATCGGTAAATTCTTCCCATCCATGCCGCTGGTGTGAACCGGCCTGATGTTCACGTACGGTCAGTGTGGCATTGAGCAGCAATACACCCTGTCTGGCCCATCGGGTGAGGTCGCCACTCGTTGGGGGAGGCGTACCTATGTCGGAATGTATTTCCTTGAAAATGTTGATGAGCGATGGTGGGAACTGTATGCCATCGTTTACCGAGAAACACAATCCCTGCGCCTGTCCGGGTTCGTGATATGGGTCTTGACCTATGAGCACCACCTTCACCTGTTCAAAGGGGCATAGGTTGAAGGCGTTGAATATCAGTCGTCCGGGTGGATAGACGGTAGTTGTGGCATATTCTTGCCTGACGAATGCAACGAGCTTCTCGAAGTACGGCTTGTCGAATTCGCTTTGCAGGTGTGCCTGCCACGATGGGTGTATCTTTACTTGCATCAGGTTACTACTGTATTGATTAGTCTAACAACTCTGCCAACTTATTGTGCAGTTCCTCTTCACGCAGGTTTTTGGCTACGATGGTTCCGTCTTATGCGATGAGGAGGTTTGCTGGTATGCTCTTGACGGCATAAATGGCAGCGGCGGCACATTCCCATCCCTTGAGGTCGGACAGTTGCGGCCAAGGCATCTTGAGTGCTTCGATGCCATGCAGCCATGCGTCGCGGTCGTCGTCGAGCGATACCCCCACGATTTCGAGTCCCTTCTCATGATATTTGTTATAGGCCTCGACCACATTTGGCATTTCGCCACGGCACGGACCACACCATGATGCCCAGAAATCGACGAGTGTGTATTTATTTTCAGCTACGATGTTGCTTATGGTCACAGGATTGCCCTCGGTGTCGTCCATAGTGAAGTCGGTGAACCGGGCTCCTACCTCTGCATTTTTCTGGCCTTCGATTTCTGCAAGCACTTGCTTGTAGCAGTATGTTTCAGGGCTCTTCTCTGCAAAGAGGTCGAGCAGTGCCTGGCGCTCGGCATCGTCTTGTGCCTGTGTGTAGAAGTTGAAGAATATCATATCGCTCACACCGGAGCCGATGTGGTCAACCATGAACTGACGCTCAGCGGCGTGTGCAGCGGCTGTGAGCGAGTCGAGTTCTTGCTGTGCCGCTGCAATTTCCTCTTCTGTGCCACGCTGTTCACGAACGATATCCCATGACGGAGTCTCACGCTCGTTCCATTCTCGTTGCAGGGCATTGTATTCGTCCCACAGTTTCTGCTCCGGGCCGTCGCTCGTTACCTTCGACTTGTTTGTGCCGTCGCTGTCGGCTTTGCATATATTAATGTTTATATTTGCATTTTCGAGAATGAAATCAACAAATCCGAGGTTGTCGTCGCCGGCGTGTGTAGGG
>CAMHPM010000318.1 GCA_946187025.1 uncultured Prevotellaceae bacterium | reverse complement strand
CCGTTGGGCGGACAATAGGTTGCTTCGTGTATGTCGTTTTCTTTCAGCCATCCTGGAATGAGTTCTTGTGCAAGGAAATAAGGCACCACGGCATCCTTCGGCTCTGCATGGTAGTGGATGTTCAGTTTGCATGCAAGGTCGAAGCCTGCATTTCTGTAGAAATCGATGTTGCCTTCCATGCAAATGAACCCCACACCCAGCGTCTTAGCTTTTGCTAATGCATATTGCAGTAGCTGAAGTCCGTACCCTTTGCGTTTGTATTTCGGATGGATGCTGATTGGACCGAATGTCCATGAATGTTTACGACTGCCATCATTAAGTACCAGTTCGGCTTTGGAGAACATCACATGGCCGATAATCAGCCCATCTTCCTCCATCACGAAGTCGAGTTCAGGGATGAAGTCGGGATTCGTTCTATACTGATTAAGCACAAAATGTTCGGTGCAGCCAGGGCGGTAAACATTCCAGAAAGCCTCGCGTGTGAGGTCTTCCACAATGCGCCAGTCTTGCGGTTGTTCTAATCTTATGTTCATTGCATTATGACTGTTTGTTTTTTATGCCGCAAAAATACAAATAATCAATAATACCACCAAATAAACTCGATAAATTGTGCTAAAAAAGTAATTTAATTGCTGCTACCACTTCAACTCGTCTTGCAGAATCACTCCGTCGGTCATAGGGCTGTCGGCCTCAGTGAATGCGTTGGCTTTGTACTGGATACAGAGCATGGTCAGGTTTTCCTTGCCTGTGTTCTTCAGTGCACGTTTGCCATCGGGAGCAACGCGGACGATGGTTCCTTCGCTGACAGGGAATATCTCGCCATCTACCTGATAGTGGCCCTCACCCTTCAGGATGATATACAGCTCTTCGTGAGTCTTATGTGTGTGCAGGAAACCACTGTCCTGACCCGGAACTAATGTCTGGAAACTCAGCTCGCTGCCTGTTGCACCTACTGCCTGACCTGCGAACACCTTACCTTGAATAGTGACAGGACCCATCGGGAGTTCGTGTTCGATAATCTCACTAACCTTACCTACGCATACTGCCTTGAAGTTCTTGCCTTCCTTGATTGTTTCAATCTGTTTCATAATCTTGTATTCTTTTTAGTTGTTATTATTGATTTTGACGCTGCAAAGTTACGGCTTTTATTTCGTTCCCGCAAGAAGGCACTTTTTGGTGGGATAGTTACCAAAAAGTAGGAATTGCTGTTTATCAGAACATTCAATAAAGCCGATTTAACCATTTTTAACGTATGTTGCTTTTGTCGTGTAGTTACTTTTAGTTACCTTTGCAAAAAATTGGTCAATCTGTAAATAGTAAATAAATATGGACATTCAAGCACAGTATTTAGCTTGTCCTATCAGGCAAGTGATAAGTCGTTTCGGCGACAAGTGGTCGATGTTGGTGCTCTACATGCTCTACAACAGCGAGACCGGAGTGTTGCGTTTCAATGAGATTCGGCGTCTGATGACCGACTGTTCGCAGAAGATGCTTTCGCAGACGTTGAAAAATCTGGAGCAGAACCATCTGGTTCATCGTGAGGTGTATCCCGAGGTGCCACCACGTGTGGAGTATTCGCTGACAGATACAGGCCTCTCGCTCATGCCCACACTCACGGCACTGATTGCATGGGGCAAGGAACATTTCGACGAGGTATTGACAGATTGAAGTGGATAATCATGTAGCGGGTTTCATGCCTTCACGCCGCGGGGTGCAGACACATCTGTTGCTTCCCATTGTTCATTAAGCATGATTCATTAAGTGTAATTACTTTCCTGCATGTTATTTTCGTGTAGCTCCTTTCGTCAGTTCAGATAAAATGCGTATCTTTGCAGCCGCAAAACTGCAAAGATACATTTGATTGTGTCTCTTTGGCAGCCGCAAAGATACCTGAAGTTATCAATTGGCAATTTCTTTTTTGCCAATTATCATAAAAAACGAAGTAAGATGGGAATATTCAAACATAATCCGAAAAACTGGCACCCGCTCAAGGGACAGCCGCTCACCGAAATGGATAAGCGCATACTGGCATTTCAGAACAAGGGCAAGCTCTGCCCGTCGCGCGACTTGATAAAGACCCCCGAACAGATTGACGGCATACGACGTGCCGGAGTGGTGAACACCGGTGTGCTCGACCTCGTGGCCGAAAAAATCAGAGCAGGGATATCGACCGAAGACATAAACATGCTCGTACACGAATACACCATAGCACATGGAGGCATACCTGCTCCGCTCAACTACGAGGGATTCCCCAAGAGCGTGTGTGTGTCGGTGAACGATGTGGTATGTCATGGCATACCGAGCAGTGAGGAGATACTGAAAGAAGGCGATATAGTCAACGTGGATGTAACGACGATAGTAGATGGCTACTTCGCCGATGCAAGCCGCATGTTCATCATCGGCAAGACAAGCCCCGAGCGCGAACGGCTGGTGCGTGTAGCCAAGGAATGTCTGGAGATAGGCATGGAGGTGTGCAAACCCTATACTTTCGTAGGCGACCTGGGTAATGCCATCGCTAAGCACGCACATAAAAACGGATTCACCATCGTGCGCGACTTGTGCGGACACGGTGTGGGTAATGCCTTCCATGAGGAACCCGATGTAGAACACTACGGAAAGCGTGGTACAGGCATGTTGCTCGTGCCAGGCATGGTATTCACCATCGAACCGATGGTCAATGCAGGCGACTGGAAGGTGGTGGTTGACGAAGAAGACGGATGGACGGTATATACCGAAGACTACAGCGACTCGGCTCAGTGGGAACATACATTCCTTATGACAGAAGACGGGCTTGAGATACTGACATATTAGACTCCTAAAAATTAAATAAATAGATAAATGGCAAATGGTAATAA
>CAMHPM010000317.1 GCA_946187025.1 uncultured Prevotellaceae bacterium | reverse complement strand
ATGAATTGTTTCTCGCCACGCATTTCCCATCGTGCTGCGTAAAGCCGGTTTCCGGAATTGGCTTTCAGCCTAAGTGCCAACGGACATTGTAACAAGTGCAGCACCATGTTGCCATCGGGGTCCTGATATGCCATGACTGGGTCGCCTGGGATTGGATTACAACAAGTAGCAAGGCTTACTTCGTGCTGCAGCACTTCTTCGTTAAGTATGATTGGTTTCTTCTTATCATATTTTGGTGCTTCCGTAGTTTTGGCCTTATCCGTTTCTTTCTTTTCTTCGTTTTTCTTACGTCCGAACGACAGCAGTCGGTTCCATGTACGGTTTTGCTTTTTGCTCTTCAGACACGATTCGTCGTCGTTCCCAAGTACGATTTTTCCTTGTCCGATTGCAAGGAAGAGGTCGTCGGGCTTTGTCAGTTCATGATGGCGGCACAGTTTGTCGATGCTTGCTGTATCCTTCAGCACATCTACTTTTGCAAGGAATGTGTCGAGCATTTCCTCTCCTTGCTTGCGTTGCAGGCGTTCCTCTTTGCGCACTGCCGCCAAAATTTTGGCTGTAGCTTTTGCTGTCGTGGCAATAGTGAGCCAGTCGCGATTGACCATCGACTTGCTTGCTGCCAGTATTTCTACCTGGTCGCCACTCTGGAGCTTATAGGTCATCGGCACCAGTTTGTGGTTTACTTTGGCTCCGATGCAATGTGTTCCGACAACGGTGTGTATGGAGAAGGCAAAGTCAAGTGCGGTGGCTCCTGCAGGCAAAATACGTATCTCGCCTTTTGGTGTGAATACGAATATTTCGGATGCATAGAGGTTGAGCTTGATTGTGTCGAGAAAATCCATGGCATCCGGTTGTGGATCGTCGAGTATTTCCTTGATTGTGACGAGCCACTTGTCGAGTTCCGTCTCTCCTTCCTGGAGTGCCTCACCACCCTCTTTGTACTTCCAATGTGCAGCAAAGCCTTTTTCTGCAATCTCGTCCATGTGTTGTGAGCGTATCTGCACTTCTATCCACTCGCCTTTGTTCGACATGAGTGTGACATGCAGTGCCTTGTATCCGTTGGCCTTTGGGTGGGTTATCCAGTCGCGGAAACGGTCGGGATGGCTTGAATAGATCTGTGTGAGGGCAACGTAGATATTGAAACACTCGTTGCGCTCGTCGATGTTCTTGCGTGGAGAAAAAATGATTCTGACGGCCAGGATATCGTATATTTCTTCGAACGAGATGTGCTTGGTTTGCATCTTGTTCCAGATGGAGTAAGGCGATTTAATGCGTGCCTTGATTTCGTATTCGATACCCATCTTGTCGAGCTGTGTGCGTATGGGTGCCGTGAATTCGTCGAAAACGGTATTGCGTTCGTTTTCCGTGGCCTCCAGTTTCTTCAGGATCAGTGCATATTCGTCGGGGTGTTCGTATTTGAAGCTTAGGTTTTCGAGTTCCGACTTGATGGCATTGAGTCCGAGCCTGTTGGCTAGAGGTGCATATATATAAAGTGTTTCGCCCGAAATCTTATAGCGTTTGTTGGCTGGCTGTGAGCCGAGTGTACGCATATTGTGCAGTCGGTCGGCCATTTTTATCAGGATGACGCGTATGTCGTCGTTCATCGTGAGCAGCAGTTTCTTGAAGTTTTCGGCTTGTGCCGAAGCATGGTCGCCGAATATTCCACCCGATATCTTTGTAAGTCCATCGACAATCTGTGCTATCTTCGGGCCGAACATGTTTTCTATGTCTTCAACGGTATATTCGGTGTCTTCCACAACGTCGTGCAGCAGTGCGGAACATATTGATGTGGAGCCGAGTCCTATTTCCGTACACACGATGTTTGCCACGGCAATGGGGTGCATGATGTATGGTTCGCCCGAAAGTCTGCGGACACCTTTGTGTGCCAGTTTGGCAAAGTTGAATGCTTTGCGTATGATTTCGACCTTCTTGCGATGTTTGGTTTTCAGATATGCGTCGATAAGATGCTGAAAGGCATCTTCTACCATCTGTTCCTCAAGTTGTTCTTTGTTTTTCTCGTCTTCCATAATCTCTCAATATACCCAAACTGTCATCTGACTGATTATTCTGCAAGCCTCAATTCTGTGTTTCGATGTCTTGATGTTTCAGAAATTCAGGCTGCAGCGCACTCCGTAAGACTGTCCGATACCTGGTGTACGCATGGCTGTCTCGTTTTTTTCGCGGATAATCGATGGTCTCACCTTCATCGACAGTTCACGACTGATGTCGAAACTTGCCATCTCTGCATCTACATATGCGTCGATGACCGACAGTGCATACACTCCGATCATGATAAACATACTCAAGTCGCGATACCGCCGATAGTAGTTTTTCTTGCGTCGGAACATGTCTTGAATGCGTTTCATGTTGCGGTTGACGTCGTATCCGCGTGGTATGAAGTTCTCGTAGCTCTTGGTATTAGGGTCGGAGTCCATGATGTCGATGTATGCCTGCGAATAGTCACGATACATGGTGCTGTTCCAGTTCATGGCATACACACATCCGAGGAATCCGCCGTATATAATTGGAAGTTTCCAGTATTTACGGTTATATATCTGTCCGCCGCCTGGGAAGACGATGGCAAGCCATAGTGCTTTGTGTGGGTCGGGGATGAAGAACTGGTCTTTCAGTGCTTGTGCCACACCTGTGTTTTGAGGCAGTGTGACTATGAGTTGTTCTGCCTTTATGGTGTCGATAGCCACATTTATGTCCGACGGTTTCACCGTATCGCGCATCAGCGAGTCAAACTCAGCCTGATCCTTACCTACATTATATCCCTCTTTTTGAAGGGTTTTATACAACCATTCTCTGCTGCTCTCTTCCATAACTTACTTATTTTACTCCTGGCATTTTGTTATTATTTTC
>CAMHPM010000316.1 GCA_946187025.1 uncultured Prevotellaceae bacterium | reverse complement strand
CGCCGATGAATCCGTACATGCCGTCGGTGCTTTTGTCGTAGGCACGTTGGCAGTCGTTCATGATGTCGATGCAGTAGTCGAGCCGCTCTTTCATCTGCTTTGCCAGCGATGCCAGCTCGGTGTCGTTCTTCATTGCCGAATACGACATGGCCAGTGCCGTGAGGTAGTGTCCGCCCACGTGTCCCTCGAGGCTCCAGTCTCTCTGTCCCCAGTTAGGGAATGAAGGGTGCTTGGTTTCCCATTGGTAGTAGCGGTTGGTACGGTCGGTTGTTGCCGACAGTTTGGCTTCTCTCACAAACGGGGTCATGAGGCGGTCGGCATCGTATTTCAGCAGCAGCTTGGCGTTGGTCACCATGGCTGTGCGGAAGGGGCCGTCGGTCAGGACTACCTCGTCGAGGTCGAAGTGCTGCGGGTAGAGTAGGCTTTGTGCCTTAATGGCAGCAGGCATCATGGCTGCAAGGCAGATGATGCAGCATAAAGTAATAATACTTTTTTGTTGTTTTCTGTTCATACTACTTAAATAAATAATTTAATGTGTGGGCAAATTTACGAATAAAAAGCGAAACAGATGTAAAAGATGGCGACAAATTGTGAAAAAGGATGTTTTTTTCTTGTCATGACGGTTTTTTCGTGATGCATCGATGTTTTTCTCTTGCATTTAATACTGCCTATGGTCAAAAAAACGAGTGCGCACTCTCGACCCCGCGAGTGCGGAGTCGTGAAAGCGGCGGTGTGGGGTGAAGTGACACGATGAGGTGTAATAATCGGTGCAGATTTGCTGCAATGCCGCTTTTTTTGCAAATAAATGGCATGGATTGTTTGCCGTGTGAAAAACTTGACGTAACTTTGTGGCAGGAAAATCGAAACGGTGCAGATGCCCTGGCATGGCACCGTGCGTGAATAACACACAACTAAGTACTAACCAAAACCAAACGACAAAACAAACAGAACAATGAGCAAAGGACAAAAACGATTCTTTCTGGCCGAGGACGACATACCTCGCCAGTGGTATAACATTCAGGCCGACATGGTGAACAAGCCACTGCCTCCACTCCATCCTGCTACCCACCAGCCGCTGAAGGCAGAAGACCTCTACCCGATATTCGCCGAAGAACTGTGCCGTCAGGAGATGGACCAGGAACATGCATGGATCGACATA
The DNA here is from genome assembly GCA_946187025.1 of uncultured Prevotellaceae bacterium. Classification (GTDB taxonomy): domain Bacteria; phylum Bacteroidota; class Bacteroidia; order Bacteroidales; family Bacteroidaceae; genus Colivivens. Next base: position 1,704 of record CAMHPM010000316.1, on the reverse strand, counting down.
CCCGAAGAGGTGCGCGACATGTACAAGTATTATCGTTCCACACCGTTGGTACGTGCATACGGACTGGAAGAGGCCCTCGGCACACCTGCCCACATATATTTCAAGAACGAGAGCGTGAGCCCGGTGGGCAGCCATAAACTCAACTCGGCCCTTGCAAGAAGCAGGGCGTGACCAACGTCACCACCGAGACCGGTGCCGGACAGTGGGGTGCAGCCCTGTCGTATGCCGCCAAGGTGTTCGGCCTCGAGGCCGCCGTGTATCAGGTAAAGATCTCCTACGAACAGAAGCCTTACCGCCGCAGCATCATGCAGGCCTACGGCGCACAGGTCACACCGTCGCCGTCGATGTCAACACGTGCCGGCAAGGACGTGCTGACAGTCGATCCCAACAACCAAGGCTCGCTCGGCACAGCCATAAGCGAGGCCGTGGAGCTGGCCATGACAACACCAAACTGCAAGTATGTGCTCGGCTCGGTGCTCAACCACGTGGCACTGCACCAGACCGTCATCGGACTCGAGGCCGAGAAGCAGATGGCGATGGCCGGCGAATATCCCGACATCGTGATTGCCTGCTTCGGCGGAGGCAGCAACTTCGGCGGAGTGGCATTCCCGTTCATGCGCCACAAGATAAAAGACGGAAAACCGACACGCTTCATCGCCGCCGAGCCGTCAAGTTGTCCGAAGCTCACACGTGGCGTGTTTCAGTACGACTTCGGCGACCTCTCGGGCCTCACACCGCTGCTGCCTATGTACACCCTGGGTCACAACTTCATGCCGGCCAACATACATGCCGGCGGACTGCGCTACCACGGTGCAGGCATGATTATATCGCAACTGCTGAAAGACGGATATCTCGAAGCAGCCGACATACCGCAGAGCGAAACCTTCAAGGCCGGACTGCTCTTTGCCAAGAGCGAAGGCATCATCCCGGCTCCGGAATCGAGCCACGCCATCGCAGCCACCATCCGCGAGGCCCTCAAGTGCAAGGAGACCGGCGAAGAGAAGGTAATCCTGTTCAACCTGTCGGGACACGGACTCATCGACATGACAGCCTACGACCAGTACCTGGCCGGTTCGCTGCTCGACTTCGAAGTGAGCGATGAAGACGTGGCACGCAACATCGCACAGATAGAAAAGATAATATAACACCGGCGGCCGACAGCGGCCCGACACGAACCGTGAGGATGTGCAATGACGCACGTCCTCATTGTTTTTTACAAGCATCGATACAAGGGTAATATGCTGGCTTTATGGGCAAAACATGCAGATTCTTTGTAAATGATGCAAGCTACGTCGCAGGAATTTCGTAACTTTGCAGCCGATTTTTAGGAAACAACATAATATGCAAGACATCAGAAACATTGCCATCATCGCACACGTTGACCACGGAAAGACCACCCTGGTAGATAAGATGCTGATGGCCGGAAACCTCTTCCGCGAAAACCAACAGACAGGCGAACTCATACTCGACAACAACGAACTGGAGCGCGAACGCGGAATAACCATCCTCTCCAAAAACGTATCGATAGTATATAAGAACACCAAGATAAACGTAATCGACACCCCTGGACACAGCGATTTCGGCGGTGAGGTTGAGCGTGTGCTCAACATGGCCGACGGTTGCATCCTGCTCGTCGATGCCTTCGAAGGCCCTATGCCTCAGACCCGGTTCGTCCTGCAGAAAGCACTCGAGATAGGACTCAAG
>CAMHPM010000315.1 GCA_946187025.1 uncultured Prevotellaceae bacterium | reverse complement strand
GGTAGAACTCCTTGCCGTCGAAGATAAGTGCTTTCCATCCGTTGTGTGTGGCACTGAAGCTCTCGCGCAGGGTGCTTACCACATACTTGAAGCCGAACTCGGCTGCCATCTGACGGAATATGCCTTCATAGCCTGCTGCATCGGTCTTTCCTCCTTCTACATCGGCATCGGGTTTGAATCCGAGACACAGTTCGGCATCTTCCTCATTGCCTATACATACATCGACATACTGCATGAGCGGACGCATTATGCTGATGGCCTTCTCGCTGGTCCACAGCTTCTTGCGGAAGTTGAGGTCGCAGCTCACGGTCACTCCATGACGTTTAGCAGCAATGCAGGCTTGTCGCAGACATTCGGCACTCTGGTCGCTCACTGCCGGTGTGATACCGCTCCAGTGGAACCAGTCGGCACCTTCGAAGATGGCATCGAAGTCGAAGTCTTCGGGACGTGCGTTGGCGATGGCAGAGTTGGCACGGTCGTATATCACCTTGGAGGCGCGCATCGACGCACCAGTCTCGGCATAGTAGAGCCCCACACGATCGCCGCCGCGGGCAATGAAGTCGGTGTTGACACCATAGCGACGCAGTCCGTTGACTGCAATCTGACCTATCTCGTGCTTTGGCAGTTTGCTCACGAAGTAGGCATCGTGGCCGAAGTTGGCAAGGCTCACTGCTACGTTGGCTTCACCACCACCGGGGATGATGCAGAACTTATCGGCTTGTACGAATCGGGAGTTACCCTCGGGACTGAGGCGGAGCATAATCTCGCCCATTGTGATGATTTTTGACATACTGTTTTATGTTTTTTGTTATCGATTGCCGTTTGTGATGTATAGTCGTTATACGAGCTGCAAAGGTAGTAATAAAAAATGAAAAATGAAAAATGAAGGTTGAAAATTGAAGATTGAATACTGAAAATCGACCGTTCGGCGCGTATTTTATTCTCTTGCAACCTGTTTTTGAATAATTATTTGTAACTTTGCGCACCTAAAAAATCAGACTATGACAAAGATTGTAACACCAGTACTGCTGCTCACTGGTTATCTCGGAAGCGGCAAGACCACTCTTGTGAACCGCATACTTGCCAACAAGCGTGGAATCAAATTTGCAGTGATTGTGAACGATATCGGCGAAGTGAATATCGATGCCAACCTCATAGAACAGGGTGGTATAGCCCAGCAGAAAGACGACAGCCTTGTGGCTTTGCAGAACGGATGTATTTGCTGCACGCTGAAGATGGATCTCGTGGAACAGTTGCACGACATCATCAGTATGCAGAAGTTTGACTATATTGTGATTGAGGCCAGCGGTATATGTGAACCGGCTCCTATTGCACAGACCATCTGTTCGATTCCGCAGATGGAACAACGATATACTCGTGACGGTGTGCCTGAGCTCGATTGTATCGTCACGGTGGTCGATGCCCTGCGACTGAAGGACGAGTTCGGAAGTGGTGACCAACTGATGCGACAGGATATCGACGACGAAGACATAGAGAACCTCGTGATACAGCAGATTGAGTTTTGTAATATCATCTTGCTCAATAAGGCATCGGAGGTGGAGAAGAAGGACCTGGAACGCATTCGCCAGATAATACGTGCGTTGCAGCCAAAAGCCGAAATCATCGATTGTGACTTCGGTGATGTCGATCTCGACAAGATTCTTAACACACACATGTTTGATTTTGAAAGTGTCGCTACTTCGGCTACATGGATTGATGAGATCGAGAACGATCATGATGAAGATCATGACGACGACCACGACGAAGACGAGCATCATCATGAGCACCATCACCACGATGACGAAGATGACGAAGACGACGAACATGATCACCATCATCATGAACACGGAGAACATCATCATCACCACCATCATCATGATGAGGGTGAGGCCGAAGAGTATGGTATAGGTACGTTTGTGTATTATCGTCGCCGTCCGTTCGACATCGGTCTGTTCGACGAGTTTGTGGCTCGTCGTTGGCCTAAGTCGGTCATTCGTGCCAAGGGTATGTGCTATTTCCGCAATGAGCAACATCTGTGTTATGTGTTTGAGCAGGCAGGACGTCAGTTCTCGCTCAAGAATGCCGGACAGTGGTATGCCACCATGCCAAAAGACCAGTTGCGCCGTCTGCTGGCCGCAGAACCCAAGTTGCTTAAAGACTGGGACGAACAGTATGGCGACCGTATGCAGAAGATTGTGTTCATCGGTCAGAAGATGGACCGCGAAGCAATTGAGGCCGAACTGGACAAATGCTTGTGCTGAGAAGATTGAAGATTGAAGATTGAAGATTGAAGGGAAGTTAAAGGGAAGTTAAAGGGAAGTTAAAAGGAAGTTAAAGGGACGATACCTACTCCGAGGCAACATCCGTCCTTTTAACTTCATAGCGAAGCGATAACTTCTTTTCCATTCCTTTCCATTCCAAATAATTAAATAGTACATAAATAGTAAATAGTAAATCGTTAAATCGTTCCCATAGGGAACTTGTTATTCTTAACATACCGCATTGCGATGATTAAACAGATTTATCAGATGTGCTAGCGAAGATTGAAGATTGAATATTGAAAATTGAAAGGAAGTTAAAAGGGAGTTAAAAGGGAGTTAAAGGGAAGTTAAAGGGACGATACCTGTATTCCTGTAATTCCTTAATTCCTGAAAATTGAAAATTGAAGATTGAAGATTGAAGATTAGCCTGCGGAAGCAAAATCTGATAAATCTGTTAAATCGTTCCCACAGGGAACTTGTTATTCTTAACATACCGCTTTGCGATGATTAAACAGATTAATCAGATGCGTTCGTGAAGATTGAAGGAACTTGTTATTCTTAACATACCGCATTGCGATGATTAAACAGATTAATCAGACGCGCTAGCGAAGATTGAAGATTGAAGA
>CAMHPM010000314.1 GCA_946187025.1 uncultured Prevotellaceae bacterium | reverse complement strand
GAAAGCCGACCCACGGATTGACGTGTGTAGCGAAGTGCTGGAAGACAACGCCCTGCTCGTAATGCCGGGAAGGCAGGTGATGGCTACTGTGAAGGGAGTTGACGACAACTTCATCGACCTCATCGACTTCGACCGCATCAAATATGGCGACGGAGTGTTTGAACTACATGCCGATGTGATAGACTACGGAGTGTTCGGCGTGAACCTGCTCAGCAGCCTGGGCGTAGGCAGCGACTTCCCTACACCGATACAGGTATATGCACCGCGCGGAGGCGAACACATAGACCTCAACGACCCCAGCGAAAGCTTCAACCAAGACGAACTATACTCACCACATGTGGCCTTCTGTGTGAAACAAGGCAAATACGACTCAAACTATGTGGTGACATCACTGCGGTTTGCCCGGCGCATATTCGAACGCCAAGGCAAGGTGTCGGCCATCGAACTGAAAGCCAAACCCGGAGTGAACCTCAGAACCCTGCAGGCCGACATGCAGGCGATGCTGGGCAACGACTATGTGGTGAAAAACCGATACGAACAGCAAGAAGACACATTCAAGATAATGAAGATAGAGAAGTTCATATCCTACATCTTCCTCACATTCATACTTATGATTGCATGTTTCAACATAATAGGCTCGCTTTCAATGCTCATAATCGACAAACGCGACGACGTGGTAACCCTGCGCAACCTCGGAGCCACCGAGAAGCAGATAAGGAACATATTCATGGCCGAGGGACGCATGATTGCCACCCTTGGAGCATTGATGGGAATAGCACTCGGCGTGTTGCTATGCTGGGCCCAGCAGCAATTCGGCATCATCAAGTTCGGCCAGTCGGCAGGCAGCTACATCATTGACTCCTATCCCGTGAGCGTGGAATGGACCGACCTCGTGCTGGTATTCGTAACAGTAATCATCGTCGGGTTCGTGTCGGTGTGGTACCCGGTACGACAGCTGAGCCGCAAACTCACCGCCGCACTCACCATAATGGTGGCAGGAACACTCATGTCGTGCAGCTCGGACAATGAGCATTTCATCATCAAGGGGTCGTTCACCGACATGCCGGTGGGGCAATTGTATATCTACAACACCACCAGCCAGGAGATGCGATTTGACACCATATACATCAACGGAGGCGACTTTACATACAGCGGCACGGCCGACGAACTGACACCATTCATGATTGTGTTCCCAAACGCACTCGAGCAAGTGATATTCGCACAGAACGGCGACGAGATAAAATATAAAGCATCGGCAAAAGACCTGAAGAACTACACGGCCGACGGCAACGACGAAAACCAGCTGATGAACAACTTCAGGCGTGACACCAAGGAACTCAATGCAGTGCAGACACAAGAAGTGGCACGGCAATATATACGTCAGAATCCACAATCGGCGGCAGCTGTATATCTGCTCACCCGATATTTCATACAAGAGACATCAACCGAAGCCGACGATGTGGCCGAGATGATCGACACGGTGCTGGCCGTTCAGCCGCAAAACCAATTCCTGCTGGCAATGAAAAACATACAATCGGGACTGGAAAGAGGAAACATAGGCCGCACAATGCCCGATATCAAGATAAAGACAAATAAGAAGGAAACCATCAACCTGAAGCAACTCGATGCCGACCGCACGGTGATTGTGTTCTGGGCTTCGTGGATGCCGCAAGCCTACGATTTCTTCGACAGTTTCGCAATCACGACCAAGGAATATGCAGCCGACAAACAGGTGGAATTCATAACCATATCACTCGACACCGAGATATACCGCTGGGAAAGCTACATAAGAGAAGACACTACATACAGCCGCCACTCATGCGACGGGCTTGCATGGGAGTCGCCTGCTGTCAAGTCGTTGGGTGTGAGCGACGTGCCATCGTTCATCGTTGTCGATAAAAAACACAAGATTGTGGCACGAGGCAACAGCATCGACGAAATGGAGAACATACTTTCAAAATGAGACCGTCAATATGCGCAAACTCAACATACTCGAGATGAACCGTATCAGCGTGGAGCAATACAAGCAGGCAGTGAAGACACCGCTGGTTGTAGTGCTCGACGACGTGAGGAGCACCTACAACGTAGGAAGCGTGTTCCGCACTGCCGATGCATTCCGAATAGAGCGCATATGCCTGTGTGGCATCACTCCGCGCCCGCCACATCCAGAGATACACAAAACCGCACTGGGAGCGGAGCTGTCGGTCGATTGGACCTACCATGCCGATACATTGCAGGCAATCGAACAGCTCAAAACCGAAGGCTACACCATCTTTGCCGTGGAACAGGCGGAAGGCAGCATCATGCTCGACCGCTTCCCAGATAATGAGCAAACGGCCAGGTGTGCAATCATACTGGGCAACGAGGTCAAAGGAGTGAGGCAAGACGTCATCGACCAATGCGATGCCTGCATCGAAATCCCACAATACGGAACCAAGCACTCGCTCAATGTAAGTACAACTGCCGGAATAGTGATGTGGGATATGATGGTGAGGATGAAACACAATAATGACTTTTCACACATAAAACGTAAATGATTATGAAAACAAACTATGAAATTCGCTATGCGGCACATCCCGAGGATGCCAAGCATTATGACACCAAGCGCCTGCGCCGCGATTTCCTCATCGAGAAGGTGTTCGGTAAGGACGAAGTAAACCTGGTTTACTCCATGTACGACCGCATGATTGTGGGCGGAGCAATGCCTGTCGATGAGTGTCTGAAACTGGAAGCTATCGACCCGTTGAAAGCTCCATATTTTACCACACGCCGCGAGATCGGCATATTCAACGTGGGTGGAGCCGGACAGGTGAAGGTGGGCGACGAGACCTACGACCTCGACTACAAGGAAGCTCTCTACATAGGACGTGGCGACCGTGATGTATTCTTCT
>CAMHPM010000313.1 GCA_946187025.1 uncultured Prevotellaceae bacterium | reverse complement strand
ATGTTTTTCATGCGTTCCTCAAACTGTCCGCGGTATTTTGTACCGGCTACGATGGTTGACATGTCGAGTGCGACGATGCGTTTGTCGAACAATGTGCGCGACACTTTTCTCTCTACGATTCTGAGTGCAAGGCCTTCGACGATTGCACTTTTGCCTACACCAGGCTCGCCAATGAGTACTGGGTTGTTCTTCTTACGCCGTGCAAGTATTTGTGCTATGCGTTCAATTTCCTTTGCACGTCCGACAACGGGATCGAGTTTGCCTTCGCGTGCTGCCATTGTTATATCGGTTCCGAACGAATCGATGGCAGGTGTGTCGCTGGCAGTCTGTCGTTTTTCGGTAGTCTTTGTGTCGGTCATTCTGTCAGACGAGTCTTTGCTACGGCTTGTTGGTGGCAGGTCGTCATCTTCCTCGTCGTCGAAATCAGTGTCCGACTTCGATGTAGTCTTGTGAGTGATTGATGCAGTCACTTTGCTGTATGTGACGTCGTTTTGGTTGAGATATTCTGTTGCTGATGTATTAGTGCGTTTCAGAAGTCCCAGCAATATGTGTTCTGTATCAATCAGGTCGCTTTTCATCAGTTTTGCTTCCAGCAGGCTCAGTCGCAATATGTTAGATGTCTCCTCGCTCACAATAATGTCGGTGTCGTTTATTTCGACGTTGTTGTTGCGCAGTTGCTGTTCGAAATGCTCTTTACAGGCTTTGATATTGAGCAACATCTTGTGTTGGAGTATGTCGAAAGCATGATTCTCGCCATCACGAATGATGCCGAGAATTATGTGTTCGGGCTCGATGCTGTTGTTTCTGAGCCTTACTGCTTCCTCGCGACTGTAGGTGAGTATTTGTTTCAGTTTATCTGAAAACGGTAGTGATAATCTCATTTGCATGTTTACAATATGGTTTGGTTCGTGGTGATGTTTATTACAAACATCGTGCCAACTACTGTAACCACTTTGTCAATCTGTCTATAATGTCAGTTTTTGCAGGTTCTGGCATGTGGCTTATGTTTGAACCGTGGTCGCCGCCAGGTTGTACATATACCCTCATGTTTGTCTTCTTGCTGCAATCCAGCCATGTGCATACACCGCTTGCACTCCAAGGGTCGGCTTCTCCATAGATGAAAATCATGGTTGGGTCTTCTTTCTTAAGGAATTTCACTGTGCGCTTATAGAGTGTTGGGTCGAACTTGTAATGACGCAGTTCGGGTGTGAGCATTATTTTTTTGAGGTAGCCTTTTGTCTTCTTTACCTTTGTCCATTTCTTCAGGCCTTTGAGTGAGTAGCCGTAGTATCCCAGTTCGCGTACTGCCTGCACGTCGAACGGCAGATATTTGTTAGGGTAGGCGAAGTAATCAGGTCCCGATACTCGTACGAAATGGTTGAACAGTTCCTTGTCGGTTGCGTCGAGCGGTGGTATGCTGCTTGCCGGTGTGCCGTATTGGAAGTGTGCGAACGGGTATTCGAGTATTACGTAATCGTAGATTTCTTCCAGTGGCAGATAGAAGTGATAGTTGTGTTCGTCGCAGAATTGCTTGAACAGCGGCATCATTGCATCTCTGCGTTTCAGCATTTCCTGCTGTGCTTTCAGCACGATTGCACGGTCTTCGGCCGTGCCTGCTTTCTCGGCAAGGAACACTTCGTGGCGTCCGTCTTCGACCGACCGGTTGAGTGGTGCTACGTAGCTCACGCTTGCATCTACGTCGTCGGGGTAGGTCACTCGGTAGAACATCGTTGTCTGTCCGCCTTTGCTTGTGCCGGTGCTGATCCATTTCCCTTTGAAGAGTTGTCCCAGTGTCTGACGCACGTTGTGCAGGTCGCGCAGCGAATTATCCACGGTCATGTAGTCCCAGTTGCATGGTTCTGGCACCGATTGGTCGAAATATCTGTATTCGCACAATACGATGTTGGCATTGAACATGCGGCTCAGTTCGATTTCGTATCCTGGATTCAATCCGTAGTTTGCCGAATATCCTTCGGTCACTATCACGGTCGGTGCGTTCACATCGCGCATACAGACGAATATTCTTTGTCCGAATGTGCCTTTTGCCGCATTGTCGCCATCTACGTTTTGCTGTATCTTCATCACGTATTTCTCTTTGAAACTACGCGATTGCAGCGGTTGTACGTCGCTGATGCCTGGCAGAGCCATGAGCTGACGCATGAACTGTGTCGTTTCTTGCTGTGCGATGGCCATTATGGCTATCAGCAAGAATACTGTGACGGATAGGATTCGTTTCATGTTGTAATTGATATTTAATATTCAATAGTGCACAGAGGGGGCTTAATATGCTTTGGCTATTATCACCCTGTATTTTGCAGGTTTGCCGCTTACCATGTCGGTGCCTGGTGTCTGCTCGTAGCCGTAAGGGACGCAGCGGATTGTTGCTTGTGTGTCTTCCTTTATCTTTGCTTCGGTTTCGGCTGTGCCGTCCCAGTGGCAGAGGAAGAAGCCTCCGTCCTTGATCCGTTCCTTGAATTCGTCGTAGTTGTCGCATTCATAGATGTGTGCATCGCGATAGTCGAGGGCTTTCTTGTAGATGTTCGACTGTATGTCTTCGAGCAGGTTCTGTACGTATTGCTCTATGCCGTCGATGTTCACCGTCTCTTTCTCGAGTGTGTCGCGTCGCATCACCTCGACTGTTCCGTTTTCAAGGTCGCGTGCTCCGATGACGAGTCGTACAGGTATGCCTTTGAGTTCGTAGTCGGCAAACTTGAATCCAGGACGTTTCTGGTCGTCGTTGTCGTACTTCACACTGATGCCCATCTTCTTCAGGTTGTCGCATATGGCCGACACCTTATTATTTATATTAGTGAGTTGTTCGTCGGTTTTCCATATCGGCACGATTACCACCTGTATTGGTGCGAGGTGTGGAGGCAGCACGAGTCCGTTGTCGT
>CAMHPM010000312.1 GCA_946187025.1 uncultured Prevotellaceae bacterium | reverse complement strand
ACAATGCTTTTCATTCACACATTGTAATAAGGTACAAAAAAAGGAGATTATATAGGCAAAAAAGTAAAATATAAACTTTATAAAACTCGTGATGATTACCAAGTGCAGGGGTCTTGCTCATGCACTTCGTCAACCTGCAACTGACATTCGACGGCAAAGTAACCACACACCATGTCGCAAATGAAACATGAACTATGAAATCCGGAAACTATATATAAAAAAAGAAGCTTGCAACGCAAAAAAAACATAATTCAGAATCGCATATCAGAAAATATACCTATCTTTGCCACGTCATTTACAAGCCACCCGCGCGGCTCCTCATGCAGCACTCGGTGCCGCGGGGGGTGGCACACACACAGTTAACACAGAACTACAGTGCTGCACAATAAACACTATTACACACAACATCATGAAAACAAAGTATCTATTGATGACAGCCATCATGCTGTTGGGAGCTCTGAGCTTTACAGCATGTGGCGACGATGATGATGAAGATGTAAACATCGACGAAATCGTTGAGAAAATCGAAAACGGTACAATTAAAGCCAAAGTGACCATTGCTGGTGACAACCCTCTCGTACTGACAGCTGTATGGCCAGGCTTCGCCACCGAAGTACACACTGCTACTTTCAACTCCGACGCCTCGCTCAAGAGCTACATCGTCACTGCTACCTATGCCAACGATAAACTCGCCCTCATGGCATGGAACGACCTTCAGGAAGACGAGGAAGACCTTCGCTACTACAAGCGCGACGGCAGGGTAATCACCCACGATTCGACAGCAGAGATACTCGAAGACATCCACAGCGAAGCAACTCCAGTCGATGCAACCGACAAGCAGATGATCGTCATGGTATTCAACCAAATCAAGCAAGAATACGAAACTGGCAACTACGACTATTAATCCCTCTCACACTTATTATACAATCATATCAGCAGATGACCACACACATTCGGGGTCATCTGCTTTTTTCAGGTCGTCTCCACGCTTATCTTATCAAAAACGAATCGTTCTTCGCTTATCAAAAAGACTAATTACCCTACCCTTTTCACAAGCTATGAAGGAATGAGTTTACTACGTGAAACGAGTGGTTGGCCATCTCTGCCCAGAAGTTCTGATACTCGGCCACATGCTGTTCGGCACCAATGGTGTCGCTGATGATACGGAACGAAATGAACGGCACACCATATGTGTGGCATGTATGTGCAATGGCACACGACTCCATATCGACGGCGAGTGCTTCGGGATAGCGGCGCTTGATGTCGAGCAGTTTGTCGAGTTCCGTGACGAACTGGTCACCTGTGCATATCTGTCCTAGATGAATGGTTTCGGCTACTTGTTGGCTGAGCAGTCGTGCCTTATCGACCATATAGTCGCTCGATGGATATGGGCGCGTTATTTCGAGTCCTTCGCCTGCTTCGCCCACATACACGTCGTGATAGACGGTTGAGGTGCTTGCAATGACATCCATTACGTGCAGTTCGGCACTGAGTCCACCTGCACATCCTGAGCTTACGAGGTAGTCGGGATGATAGTTGCGAATGAGTTCGCTGGCACCTATAGCGGCGTTCACCTTGCCCATTCCGCTCTGATGCAGGACGAGCCGGTTGGTTCCCATCGAACCGACGACGTAGGTGAATCCTGCTTTTTGTTCTGATGTGTGATTGGTCAGCAATGTAGTGAGACTCTCCATCTCCTTCTGCATCGCTACTATTACTGCTATTGTCATAAATTAAATTGAAAATTGAAGATTGAAAATTGAAAATTGAAGATTAGCCCCCTCTTATCCCCCCAAGGGGGGATGATGCCATGCGGGGTGTTGTGCACTTCGTGCAAATTGAAGATTGAAGATTGAGCCATTTGGACTTATAGCGTCAGTATCCAGGCCTTGAGGTCGGCCATCATTTCGTTATGATACTTGAAGTTGGAGCGATGTCCCCATCCGTGTCCGCCCGAAGGATAGACGTGTATTGCAGCCTTCACCTTTGCTTTCTTCAGTGCGAGGTAGTATTCAGCGCTGTTGAGCGGCGGCACAGCAGTGTCGTCGTCAGACAGCAGCATGATGGCAGGTGGTGTCTGCGGTGTCACCTGCAGGGCATTACTGTATAGATTGGTAAGTTGCTCTGAGGCGTTACGTCCTATCAATGCATCGCGCGAGCCTTGATGGGTCACGCCTGGTTGCATCGAAATCACTGGATAAAACAGAATCTGGAAGTTGGGCGCTGTGGCTGCATCGGAGTGTGTAGAGACGGTGGCTGCCAGATGTCCGCCTGCCGACGAGCCCATGATGCCGACCTTCCCGGGGTTGATGTTCCACTCCGCTGCATGTGAGCGGACCACGCGCAATGCTTCCTTTGCATCGCTTATCGGCACTTCGGTGACACCGCGAGGCATCCGATATTTCAGCACGATGAGTGCTATGCCGAGATCGTTAAAGAATGGTGCCCAGTCGTAGCCTTCGTGGTCGGTGGCGAGATGTGTATATCCACCCCCGGGGCAGCACACCACCGCCATGCCTGTCGCCTTCTCTTTCTGAGGCAGGAAGACACGTATGGATGGTTTGAAGTTGCGTTGCGAGTCGTCGTATGGCTGACTCCGGTCTATTCCGTTGCTGTTGGGCAGGCCGTCGGGCCACAGGTCGATGTCGATAGGCGATTGCTGTGCATAGGCTGTGAGAGCCGACAGACATGTGATGATGGTTAGGATGATTTGCTTCATTGTTATTGCGTTTTTTTATTCTTAACTCGTAAGCCTTGTACCCTTATTATATATTACCGATTATTACTTATTATATATTATCGATTATATATTTTCTATATTATTCTATTATTTTGAAGCGTGCAAACTTCAGCAGCAGTTGTTTGGTTCCCGCATTGCTGAACTGGACGGTTGCCTTCA
>CAMHPM010000311.1 GCA_946187025.1 uncultured Prevotellaceae bacterium | reverse complement strand
TTATGCCATTCAACCTTGATTGCAGGTGATGGTTCGCTATAGGGTTCTTCGCCTTCATAGAACAGACGGCCGGCCGACTTGCTGTCGATGAGGTAGTATTCGGTTCCCTCACGCGATGTATAGACAGGTTTGGCCGTACCTCCGACTTTTGCGTTGCTAAGTACACGTCCGTCGGCAAATGCCAGCTCTGCAGGTATGCCTGCTATCAGTTCGAGATAGACCTTGCTGCCGCGGCGGGCAACGAGTTGTGCTGTCGCATATTTCAGGCCTGCCACTCCAACTGGGAATATACATGTGGTGCCTGCCGGAATGGTGATGCTACGGCGTGGGAAGGTGGTAGTGCCGACTGTGAACCTTATGCCAGTCTTTGCACTGAGTCTTTGCAGACGTTCGTAGTTGTTTACAAATACAAACGCACTGTCGCCAAGGCTGCGATACGACCATCGCAGACAGCTGTCGTCGCCTTTAGGCAGGTTTTGAGGGGTGGGGAAGTGGGCCGTCATCGGTGCCAGGGTCTCGGCAAAGTCGTGCATGAAGAGATGCAACTTGCGAAGCAAGAAATAATGAGGGTTTATCTGTCCGAACTCGCCAAGCGGAGCCTGGAAGTCGTAGGTCATTGCTGGCAGGTCGTTGTAGTTTGTAGCCAGTGAACGTTGAGTCTCGTTGAGATATACATTGGTGTCGCCATCGTATGGTTTCACTGCTCCGGGAACCCTCCATGCTGTTGATTGCGGATTAGTGCCTCCGTGGTACATATAATATCCCAGCAGGTTGCTACCGCTGCCCAACTTCACGACTGCCATAGAGTATGCATCTTCGGGATAAGTGTAAATGCGACGGTGATAGGATGTCATCATGCCTCCACCCAGTTCGCAAGTGAAATAAGGGTAGTCTGATTGGTCGGCCTGATTGTCCGGATCGTATGTAAGCTGCTCGGATGCAATAGCAGCTGATGTGCGGAATGCCTTGAAGTTGAATGCTTTGTAGTATTCGCCCACAGCCTCGCCTGTTGAACGGTCCCAGAACCCGTCGGCATAATCGCCATAGAGCGGAATGAGTTCGCCGAATGGGACAGGACTTGCAAGCTCGGGCCAACCAGTGCGTGTGTAGAATGGGAGGTCGAAGCCAATGTTGTTTGCTATCTGTTTTAGTTTAAGCAGATATGATGCACGTCCACGATATTCGTTGTCAAACTGCATCGCGATGACAGGGCCACCGTCTTTCCATTGCAGCCCTTGCACTTGTGTGAATATCTGTCGATAGAGTTTTTCTACATACGAAAGAAACTTTGTATCCTCAGAGCGGGTCTTGCAACCTGAACGTATCACCCAGTCGGGGATGCCGCCGCAACGCACCTCGCCATGACAAAAAGGCCCTACACGCAACACCACCGGCATGTCGGCCTCTTTGCAAACATCAAGAAAACGACGCAGATTGCGCCGGCCGCTCCAGTCGAACAGCCCTTCAACCTCTTCGATGTGGTTCCAAAACACATAACATGCCACGATTGTCACACCGCCATCCTTCATCTTCTTCACTTCTCTTGACCATTCTTCGGCCGGTATGCGTGAATAATGCACCTCGCCCATGACAGGCACTACTCGATGACCGCCTATGATGAGGCTGTGAGAGTCCCATTCCACTGTCGGTATGGTCTGAGCATGGTTGCTGTTGAGACATGACAGCAGCAGGAATAAGGATAGTAGGGTAGGACGTAGCATGTCGTTTCTTTTGTTTCGTTATCCAAATACAATCTTGTAACCCTTGCGGTCTTTGAGCTCGAAATCCACATGCGAACTTACCGACTCGTTGTTCTCGATGCACCATATTGCTTTTGCAAACATGGCTGCAATAGTGAGCTGCTTCACTTTCTTGCATTTTCCATGATACGGAATCGAATCGGTGAACAGTATTTCTTCGAGCGCCGAGTTCTCGACGTTGTCGTCGGCAGGTCCGCTCATGATGCAATGGCTTGCCACGGCACGCACTGATATTGCACCTGCTTTCTTCATCTCGTCGGCAGCCTTGGTTATCGTACCGGCCGTATCAACCATGTCGTCAACAATCACCACATTCTTGTTTGTAACGTCGCCGATGATTTGTATCTCATCGACAACATTAGCACGTGAACGTGTTTTGTTGCACAGCACCAGTGGCACATTCAGTTTCTTTGAGAACAGAGCCGCACGTTTCGATGCACCTACATCGGGCGCAGCAATTACAAGGTCGTCCAGTTTGAGGTCGCGAATATATGGTACAAGTGGTATGGAAGCGTAGAGATGGTCAACGGGCACATTGAAGAAACCCTGAATCTGGTCGGCATGAAGGTCCATGGTTATAAGGCGGTTGATACCTGCGACGCTCAGCATGTCGGCAACCAATTTAGCACCTATCGGCACACGAGGCTTGTCTTTACGGTCTTGTCTTGCCCATCCGAAATACGGAATGACTGCTATGATGTTGCTTGCCGAAGCACGTTTGGCTGCATCAATCATGAGCAGCAACTCCATCAGATTGTCTGTGTTAGGGAAGGTTGATTGAACCAAAAATACATTGCAACCACGAATCGACTCCTCAAACGATACTACAAACTCTCCGTCGGAGAAGTTGGTGCGTACCATGTTACCGAGTTCGCAGCCAAGCTCGCTGCAGATTCGCTCCCCTAAATACTTGGAGTTTGTACCTGCGAATACCTTAAATAATTTATTCTCAACCATTGTGTTATAATTGTTTATGCTTTGTTTTCTTCTTCCAGTGTGTATCGACTGCTACCATCGAAACAGTGTGTGCAAATCTGACATTTAGGTAACCCGATGCATTCGACAAGTGTCTCTAACGAACTGAACTTAAGCGACGAGAGGTTCAACCTGCGACGTATTTCCTCCACCATGCGCTCATATTC
>CAMHPM010000310.1 GCA_946187025.1 uncultured Prevotellaceae bacterium | reverse complement strand
TGTTGAGGCCGGCAATGCTGTCGAGTATGCGGACATCGTACTGCACCTGTCCGCGAGAGGATCCCATCACCACGGCATTGCATTGCAGTGTGTCGCTGTAGATGGCGTTGTAGGTGTTGAACATGCGTGCATCGGAATGTTTCAGATTGTTGGTAATCAATATGTCGAGGCCAAAAGCTGTAGCACACAATGCCACTATGGTAATGATAGTTTTTATGAGAAATCGTTTCATGGGTTCAGAATTGGAAGTAGATGAAGGTCTCGTTGAACACACCGAATACGAATATCATGGCCAGAGTCGCTATATAAAAGGCATAGCGTACCACGCCGTTACGCACACCCGACATGTCAAGTCCATGCTCACGTTTGCGTTGCACCCATTCAATCAAGAGCAATAATATTACAAAGGTCAGTGTGCGCAGGGGAAGGCTGGTTCCGGCCAGGCCGTTGGAGGATAGTCCTGCAAAAAATTCGAAGGCTTCGCCGATACTTTGGCTGCGGAAGAGTATCCATCCCAATGCTGCGAGGATGAAGGTGAGCAGCATCTGCCCTAATTCCTTTATTGTTGGCAGCCAGTGGTCGGTTGCCACAATATCGGTATGTTTGCGGTTTTTGCCCATTAGAATCAACGGCAGGAACAGCAGTGCATGGAATGCTCCCCATGCGAGGAATGTCCAGTTGGCACCATGCCAAAGACCACTGACGAGAAAGATGATGAATGTGTTGCGAATGATTTTTACTTTGTTAACACGACTGCCTCCCAATGGAATATAGACGTAGTCGCGGAACCATGTGGTCAGCGAAATATGCCACCTACGCCAGAATTCGGCAATGTCACGACTGAAGTACGGTACATTGAAGTTTCGCATTAGTCGGATGCCAAAAAGTTTAGCAGTACCGATGGCGATGTCGCTGTAACCCGAGAAGTCACAGTAGATTTGCACCGAGAATAGAGCCGCAGCCACAGCTAAATTAACACTACTTTGCCCCGAAACATTTCCCCATATATCGTCCACATAAATGGCGCAGTTGTCTGCAATCACGACTTTCTTGAAAAAGCCCCAGAGCATTTGGCGTACACCGTCGACGGCCATAGAGTAGTTGAACTCCCTATGTTTATGGACGTATGCGAAAAATGCAATGATGTCGCGTGTGGGCTCCAATTTGTTGCGATATACATCGATGGAATAGGAGAGTGCCTGGAAAGTGTAGAACGAGATGCCCACCGGCAATATGAGATGCAACATTACGCTGTCACCAGAGCAGCCTATTAGTTTAGCTAACTCGACCGCGAAAAAGTCGTAGTATTTGAAAAGGCCTAAGATGGCCAAGTTGACAATGATATTTGTCCACAATGCTGCCTTTCCCCATTGTTTTTTCTCGATTATAAGTCCGCTGATGTAGGAACACAGGGTGGTAAAGGCTATAAGCAACAGAAATCGCCAGTCCCACCAGCCGTAGAAGACGTATGAGGCCACCACTACCAGCAGGTTCTGCAATCGCAGCTGCTTGCGTAGCAACCAGTAGAGTGCGAATACTACCGGAAGGAATACGAAGAACTCAATTGACGTAAAAAGCATGTTCCTATACGAATTAATGATGTTCCGTTAGGAACTTTCTTTCAATAGCAAAAGAGCATAAGCGGTTATAGAAACGTAGGAGTGATGGACTGATACGGGCGATGCTGTAGAGCCGACGGTGACGTGGAGTGATGCAGACCTTCCGGAATTGCTTCCATTCGGCCTTGGTCAGGTGGTTGCCTTTTGTGGTGAGATGGTTGATATAGTTTGATGCAAGCACTCGGTAAATGACCGTTTTGTCAATACCTTGCATAGGAATGAAGGTGTCGGCAAGGCGTTGCTGCACACACCAGCTGTCGGCATCGAGTTTCGGGTCGCTGCTTCGGGTTATGCTGCCTTGGCGCACAGTGTAGGAATAAAGGCAGCTTGAAATGGCTTTCACCCGTTGAGCGAGAAGGAAAGCCATGGTGGTGAAGAGGTCGTCCTCGGCTCGCTTCAGACCTTCGGCGAAACGCAAGCTATTCTTTTCAAGGAAGCCTCGGTGATATACACGCTGCCAGATGCAGACAAAGTGGACAGGGGTAGATTTGAGTCGATAACGGTTGAAATAGTCCCAGCCAGACATGGCTGTGGTGGGCTGTATGGGGTTGTCGGTGTAGATGCCGATGTTTTCGTTGTATATTTGTACGCCGAATCCAATAATATCCTCTCCGTTGAGGTGTGGAGCAAGGGTTGCAAGAGCGTTGGGGCAAAGTCTGTCGTCGCTGTCCACGAAGAGGATGTAGTCGCCTTGAGCCACCTCCATGCCTCGGTTTCGAGCTGTGGCCATACCTTGGTTGATTTGGGTAAGCACTTGCAGGTTATGATGTTTAGACACGTATTCCTCCAGCAGGGCTGCTGACCCATCAGTACTACCATCATCTATGACAATCACCTCATAATCGTCAAACTCCTGTGAGAAGATGCTGTCAAGGCACTTAAGTAGGAAAGCTTCGGCGTTATATGCGGGGATGATGATGGAGAATCGCATTGGCTCTTTTTTGTTTTGATAGTTCTGATTTAAGTTGAACTACTTTAATATGATGTCAAGATGCCTTTCCAGTCTTTCGAAGTATCCGGCCACTACTTGCCAAGCGTCGGGCTGCAGGCGAGGTTGCTCGTAAAACTCGCGGTAGAGGACAGGGTTGTCTTGCAGTTCCGCTATCTGTCGCAGCAGGGCTTCGTTGTCACCGTCGGGATTCCAGAAAAGGATGGCGTCGTGGTTCAGCACGTCGGGTTCAGGGCTATTGTTCGATCCCCAGTAGATAGGAACGCAACCGGAGCCTATAGCGTGGAACACCTTCTCGGTGACATAGCCCTCCTCCGAGGCATTTTCTGGGCAGAT
>CAMHPM010000309.1 GCA_946187025.1 uncultured Prevotellaceae bacterium | reverse complement strand
TCACCACTCACGTTTACGAGTGCACCGCCCGAGTTACCTGCGTTGATGGCAGCATCAGTTTGAATATACGATTCAATCTCGTTGCCAGTTCCACGTTCGTTAATCTTACGCGCCTTAGCACTTACGATACCGGCCGTGACAGTAGATTTCAAGTTGAACGGGTTGCCCACGGCCAGAACCCATTCGCCCACTTTCAGTGCGTCGCTGTCGCCCACGGTGAGTGTAGGCAGGTCTGTGCCATCAATCTTGATGAGAGCGAGGTCGGTGTTAGCATCGAGTCCAACAACTGTTGCAGTAAACTCACGGTTGTCGTTGAGTGTCACCTTGATGTCTTCAGCACCTTCAACCACATGGTTGTTGGTCACGATATATCCGTCGCTCGAGATGATGACACCCGAACCGGCACCCTGACGTTTTGGCACCTGCACCTGACGACGTTGTGTGCCGCCACGTCCACCTCCGAAGAACTGTGAAAACATGTCGTCGAACGGGTCGTAGTATTCCTGGATGCGAGTACCGCCACCGATTGTCACCTTAATATATACTACTGCATTGCAAGCCTTCTCGGCAGCTTCAGTAAGGTCGAGATACTGCATCTGAGGTGTAAGGTCGTTGCTTGCAAGACGCATAAACGACTGTTGCTCTGTCGGTTCCACACTCTTCGACCCATTGTTGGCATCGCTGCGAGCCATCCACGAGAAGGCAGCAGCACCTGTAAGTCCTGAAATCACGGCCACTCCAGCCATGACTGCATACATACGTTTCATTGTTTGTTTCATAATTCTGATTGTTATTTAATTGTTAATATTCGCTCGTTTTTAACATAACGACTACAAAATCGATGCCAAAATTACTACTTAGTTTAATTCTGACAAAACAAATCTGCAATTTTGTCATATTATTTATGAATGTTTAACTGTAACGAAACATTCGTTAACAAACAAGATAAAGAAAACGAGAAGCTCAAACCGAAGTAAGTGAAACTTACGAAAGTTGTATAAGTTTTCAGATAAACATAAACTTTTCCATGAAAATATTTGGTCGTTCGGGATAAGAGTTGTAACTTTGTAGGGCAAATCGCCAGGCGACACAACAAAAGAAGATACCACAATTGCCGCCAGGCTCAATGCATCGTTTTTCCTTAGTAATATATGTAAGAAATGTTTTAGGTCGGGCAGGCGTGTCTGACATTTTGTTTCAGGCGGATAACATCAGCCTCCTGTTACATAGAATTACAAAAGCAAAAACAACTAAATACAATACAAAAAACATAATGGAAACAAAACAGACATTTAGCTACGATGAGGTCTACCAAGCCTCGTTGGAGTATTTCGGCGGCGACAGCCTTGCTGCCAACGTGTGGGCCAACAAGTATGCCCTGAAAGACTCGTTCGGCAACATCTACGAGAAGTCGCCGGCCGACATGCACTGGCGCATAGCCAATGAGGTGGCTCGCATAGAGCAGACCTACCCTAACCCCATGTCGGCACAACAGGTGTTCGACCTCCTCGACCACTTCCGCTACATCGTACCGGCCGGAAGCCCTATGACCGGAATCGGCAACAACTTCCAGGTGGCATCGCTCAGCAACTGCTTCGTAATCGGTCTCGACGGATTGGCCGACAGCTACGGAGCCATCATACGCATCGACGAAGAGCAGGTGCAACTCATGAAGCGACGCGGAGGTGTGGGTCATGACCTCTCACACATACGTCCGAAAGGCTCGCCAGTGAAGAACTCTGCACTCACATCAACCGGCATCGTACCGTTCATGGAACGTTACAGCAACTCCACACGCGAGGTGGCACAAGAAGGTCGCCGCGGCGCATTGATGCTCTCGGTATCAATCAAACACCCCGATGCCGAGGCATTCATCGATGCCAAGATGACCGAAGGCAAGGTGACAGGAGCCAACGTGAGTGTGCGCATTACCGACGACTTCATGAATGCAGCCATCAACGGACAGACCTTCACACAACAATATCCTGTCAACTCGGCCAACCCGATGGTGAAGAAAGAGATCGACGCCTCGCAACTGTGGAAGAAGATAGTACATAACGCATGGAAAAGTGCAGAGCCGGGAGTACTCTTCTGGGACACCATCCTGCGCGAGAGTGTGCCCGACTGCTATGCCGACCTCGGATACGAAACCATATCGACCAACCCATGCGGCGAAATACCACTCTGTCCATACGACAGCTGCCGCCTCCTCGCCATCAACCTCTACTCCTATGTCGATGAGCCATTCACCAAACAGGCACGTTTCAACTACGACAAGTTCCGCCACCACGTGGCACTGGCTCAACGCATCATGGACGACATCATCGACCTCGAACTCGAGAAGATACAACTCATCATGGAGAAGATAGACAGCGACCCCGAGAGCGAGGAAGTGAAACACAGCGAACGCCACCTTTGGGAAAAGATATATGCCAAGACAAGCCAGGGACGTCGCACAGGAGTGGGCATCACCGCCGAAGGCGACATGCTCGCAGCACTCGGCCTCACCTACGGCACACCCGAGGCCACATACTTCTCGTCCGAAATCCATAAGACAGTAGCCGTCGAGGCATACCGCTCATCGGTCAATATGGCCAAAGAACGCGGAGCATTCAAGGTGTATGATGCCGAACGCGAGAAAAACAACCCGTTCGTCAACCGTATAAAGAACGTTGACCCCGCACTATACGACGACATGGTGCGCTACGGCAGGCGCAACATCGCATGTCTCACCATCGCACCTACAGGCACCACCAGCCTCATGACACAGACCACATCGGGCATCGAACCCGTTTTCATGCCTGTATATAAGCGTCGGCGCAAGGTCAACCCAAACGATGCCAACGTACATGTCGATTTTGTTGACGACACAGGCGACTCGTTCGAGGAATACATAGTATATCATCCAA
>CAMHPM010000308.1 GCA_946187025.1 uncultured Prevotellaceae bacterium | reverse complement strand
GAGACCCACCATCACGAACGGTATGTTGTCGATCACGCTGGATATTGCTCCGATGATGGCTCCATAGGCATATACGTTGTGAATGTGAGTAGTCAGCTGTTCGCCCACAAAACTCAGCGCACCACACTCCACCACTGCACCCACAGCCAGCGACACGCCGAGGAAATAGAGTATGAGTCGCATCCCGATGAACTCAGTGTTGCGGATATATTTATGTTGTATGAACAGCATGTTGCCGCTACGCTTGAAGTTGTAGAGGCTTTCAACGAGCCAGATGAGTGCCAACACACACAATGCCCCGAGGAATGGCGGCAGCTTGGTGACAGTGTGGAATGTAGGAATCGACCACAAGCCGACGATTCCGATTACCAGCAGCAGGGCCTTCTGCCATGGTCGCAGCCACGAGTCGTAGCCGTCGTATCGTCCCAGTATGGACGACACCTCTACGTTGCCAACCAACATGCGCGATATGAGCAGGTTGAACACCACGAGGCTTGTGAGCACAGGCAGGATGAGGCCGCCCGCATAGGCCGACGGGGTGACCACACCGTGCACCCACAGCATGAGCGACGTCATGTCGCCGATGACAGTGAACGAACCTCCCAGAATGGCCGAAATCAGTATCACACAGGCATAGACAACCCTCTGCCGGTGCGATGAAACCACCTGTCCCATTATCGACATCATGAGCACCACGGTGGTGAGGTTATCTACATTGGCCGAAATGGCAAACGTGAGCAGCGAGAGGCTCCACAGGAAGATGCGGCTGTTGCGTGTGCGCAGCCAACGCAGTAGCGAGTCGAACACACCATTGTTGCTCATGATCTCGACTATCGTGTTGGTCGCAATCAGGAACAAAATCACCTGACATGCCTCGTTTATGTATTTCACTATCACATGCTGGGCAATGAAGTCCTTCTCCTGGCCGATGAGGTTGTAGTCAGGATAGCCCATGAGCGAAAGGAAATCGCTACCATGCAGCATATATACCACCCATGCGCTTACACCGCAGAACATGGCCACGGCGGCACGGTTGATGTTGCTTATCTGAACCGAACTCATCATCACACAGCCGAAGAGTACGATTGCAACGATTATGATTGTGGTGAGTAACATGATGTTGTTTTAAGTCTGATTGATTATCGAGGTAAATATATTTGGGCAGACACCAGGGTTGAAAAACAGGGGAGAACTCGGAGTCCTCTTTGGTCTCGGAGTTCTCCTCGAACTGAACCTGAGCGGTAAACGGGGCTCGAACCCGCGACCTTCGGCTTGGGAAGCCAACGCTCTGCCAACTGAGCTACTACCGCCTTTCGCGCTGCAAAGGTAACGAAAATATGTGAGAAGTGGAAAGTGAAAAATGAAAAATAAGCACCAACACACGCATATTTATGTCGTTATATCGCATTTTTCACTTTTCACTTTCCACTTCTCACTCCCTTTTCGTAACTTTGCATCATGATTCTGCGACACATCACGATACTCAACTATAAAAACATACGCGAGGCAGAACTCGACTTCTCCTCCGGCATCAACTGTTTTGTGGGAAGCAACGGCGAGGGAAAGACCAACATTCTCGATGCCATATACTTCCTGTCGTTCACACGCAGTGCCACATGTGCCATCGACTCGCTCAACATACGTCACGGCGAGGAATACTTCATGCTGCAAGGGCTGTACGACATCGAAGGCACTGCCGAGGAGGTATCGTGTGGCATGAAACTGCACCAGAAGAAACAACTGAAGCGCAACAAGAAGGCATATAAGCGCATGTCGGAACACATCGGCCTGCTGCCACTCATCCTTGTCTCGCCCAACGACCAGGAACTCATACTGGGCGGAAGCGAAGAACGCCGGCGCTTCATGGATATCGTCATCTCGCAGTACAACCCACGCTACATCAGCCTGCTGTCGCGACACAACGCTGCGCTCATGCAACGAAACGCCATGCTGCGTGCCGACGAAGAACCCGACGTCGAGATGATGGCGGCATACGAAGAAGTGATGGCAGCCACAGGCGAGGAAATCTATGCCATACGCAATGCTTTCGTAACAGAATTCATACCGGTGTTCCAGCAATACTACACTCGCATTTCAGCATGTCACGAGCAGGTAGGGCTGGAATACAAGAGCCACTGCCAGCGCGGGCCGCTGCTCGAAGTCATCCAGCGCGACCGCTTCAAAGACCGCGCAATAGGCTACTCGCTGCATGGCATCCATAAAGACGACCTCGAGATGACCCTGGGCGGACACTCGCTGAAGCGCGAGGGGTCGCAGGGACAGAACAAGACATACCTCATAAGCCTCAAGCTGGCGCAGTTCAACTTCCTGAAACGCACCGGCAGCAAGACAACACCCCTGCTCCTGCTCGACGACATATTCGACAAGCTCGATGCCAACCGCGTGGAGCAGATAATCAATCTGGCATCCGACGAGCAGTTCGGGCAGATATTCATAACCGATACCAACCGCGAGAACCTCGACCGAATACTCGACCGCTCGCGCGGCGACTACCGCATATTCCATGTGAAAGGAGGCGAAGTGACGACATGAGACGCAGCCAGGCCGAATCGCTCACAACACTTCTTGGCGAGTTCCTGCGCGAGGAAGGACTCGAGACACCGCTCAACCAGCGACGTCTCATCAGTTCATGGCCCGAAGTCGTGGGACCGACCATTGCCCGATATACAGGCGATGTGTTCATCAAAAACCAGACATTGTATGTGCGCATCAAGTCGGCACCGCTCAAAAACGACCTCATGATGGGACGTGCCAGCCTCGTGAGCCAACTCAACCAGCACATCGGGGCGCAAGTGATTGCCGACATAGTGTTCTATTGAGAATCGAAGTTGAAGTGGGAGACCCTCTCCCCGGCCCTCCCCCTTTATGGGGAGGGAGGTCGCGGGATAACCATC
>CAMHPM010000307.1 GCA_946187025.1 uncultured Prevotellaceae bacterium | reverse complement strand
AGGGCCGAGACTGCGCACTCACAGGGCCGAGACTGCGCACTCGCGGGGCCGAGACTGCGCACTCACAAAAACCACATCAGGAACATAGGCCGACAGACGTCACATCCACCACCATCGTCTGCCTCATTCGATAACCATACGGCTGGCATGACCGATAGAGCGATTGCCTACATACGTGACATTCGAGAAAGACACGTCACGGGCATTCTGCATCACAATCTTCGGACGCTCGTCCGAACTGAGTATCTCGATTTCCACATTCTTGAAACGAACTCCGTCAACATTGGTTAGTACAAAGCACGAAGCAGGCTGGATGCCATGTGCCGCAGGCTCCGGATAGTCGGGCTGCCGAGTAAAAAAAGTGTTACTGCCACGCTGCGTTGCAACATCGTCGAGGGTGATACCACCACGATACTGCAACGACACATCGCAAAACTCAACATCCGAAACCACCGAACACGAATCCAGCCCGGCAACAATCGACGCATAACGGCTGTCGGCATCCTTGACCACGATATTGGCAAACCTGATGCCACGTACCGACGACACCGGAGTCCCATCCGGTCCACGCCTCCGACCGCCCAGACGCACATAAAACGGAGCATTACAGATGTCGGTCATTACAATATCGGAAACCTCAACACGCTCCATACAACCTCCATCGACCGTTTCCAGAGCCACACCACGGCAATGCCTCAACTCACAACGGCGAATGACAATGTCGTGGAACCCGCCGTTGCTCTCAGTCCCCAGCTTAATGCGTCCGGTAGGTCCGTCACGATCGGGAGCCGCCGTCGTATTTACTGTCATCGTGCCATTGAGAAACGAGCCCACATCATACCCCGATACCAGGCAATCCTCGACAACAACACGCGCGGTTGCCTTCAACCGACCCAGAGCATACGAAGACTTCAGCACAATGGCATCGTCGTTCAACGTATTTACACTGCAACGGCGCACCACCACATCTTCACAACAGTCGATGTCGATTCCGTCACGGTTGGAATCAATCGTGACATCCTGAACCAAAAGACTGTCAACACCAGTGAACAACATCGCAAAATGTCCGCAATTGAGAAATCTCAGTCCTTCGACAACCACATGCCGGCACTCGCGCAAAGCCAACGCCTTATTTGCTACCGGCAAACCGCGAAGCCGGGCACTGCCCCGCGACAAGACATCTGTACCGTCAATCAGTCCGTTGCCACAAATCCTCACATCGTGTAAATCAATACCCCATATAAGCGAATTTTGCCAATGGCTATGGCCAAAATCCTGATAAGACGACTCATTCTCCTCTGGCAAATCATACGTCTGCCCGGCAGTTGGCATAGCGGCACGAATCACCGCACCACTGTCAAATTGCAACGTAACATTGCTCTTTAGATGGATGGAATAACACATATAAACACCAGCCGGAACCAGAACGACACCCCCGCCATGATTGGATGCGTCGTCAATAGCAAGATTTATAGCATGACTATCTATTTGCACACCGTCACCTTTTGCGCCATAATCGCGTACATTGCATTGCCATGCGCATGAAGGAAGCACTATCGGCATATACAACATAAAGAATAGGAACAGACGAAAAGCTGAAGGAATGATACCGAGAGGGAAATAAATGATATTGAGAAAGAAATGGGAACTACGATACCTCATAATCACATGCACCGGTTTATGTTGAAAGAAAACAAAAAGAGGTGCCACAATAAGTAGCACCTCCCGTATTTGTCATGCATCGGCCACAGGATTGTGTGACACGGTGCAACTATGTTTCAATTATTTGAAAGAAATCACAGCACGACGGTTGAGAGTGTAAGGAGAAACCTCGTTAACACCACCAACAGACTTAACCTCAATGTTGTCGCGGTTTACACCAAGACCAACGAGATAGTCAGCAACAGCCTGTGCACGGCTCTCAGAAAGTTTCTGGTTCCAAGCAGAAGAACCTGTCTTGCTATCAGCAGAACCGGTAATCACGAGCTTAGCACCCTTCTTTGCAGCTGCAGCAACAGCCTGGAGGTTGATTTCATCTTTCTTTGAGTTGATCTTTGCAGAGTTGATGTCGAAGAACACAGAAGTAGCAACTTCAGTAACTACAGCCTGAGCAGCAGCAGCAGCTCTCTGAGTTTCAACTGCAGTAGCAGCAGCATTTGTATTCTGTGGACGGTTTCTCATCTGCTCGAGTTGCTGACGGAGCTGTGCATTTGCAGCGCGCTCTCTGTCAAGTTCTGCACGCAGCTTAGCAAGAGCCTCTTCTGAACGTGCCTGAAGAGCGTTGTAGTCTTCGAGCTTAACAGCCTTGTCCCAACCAGAAGTACCGAGGTTGAACTGGAGACCGAGCTCAGCCTTTGCAAATGCGTGATAGTGTTCGTTGCCGTCAGCAGGAACCTTACCAGCAATTGTGAAGCTCTTTGAAGGAAGGAGGTTGTAAGAGAGGTCGAGGTAAACATTCAGAAGCTTGCTGAGTTTCCAAGTGTTTTCGATACCACCACCAAGAGTGAATGCATACTCTGTGTTATCAAACTGACGTACAACACCACCGCGTGGATAAACGATGAAGTTCCAAACGCGAGTGTCGCTGTAACCGCAAAGCATGTTGCTCAGGTTGAATGTTACATCGAGTGTTGCAGCTCCATAACCACCCTTTTCAAAATCTGGAGCCCATACTACATGGTCTGTGTTACGGAAAGCGTGAGCAAACTGACCGTTCTCCCACTGTACCTTACCACGAACTCCAAGTCCTGGAGAGAACCACTTACCGATACCGAGGTCAACGCCATATGTGCGGCCATTGTGCCAATCCTCTTTGAGGAATTTTGACTTGTAAGGGTTCATGATAGACATGTCAGCACCTACCTGTACATACCAGTTTGACCAAAATGAATTGGTAGCAAATGTGTACTTTGAAGGTG
>CAMHPM010000306.1 GCA_946187025.1 uncultured Prevotellaceae bacterium | reverse complement strand
CGTCTCAGCCTTTACGGTTTTTGTCTTTTCTTTTACTGCCTTGGCTTTTACGCTGGCCTTGATTTCGGCAACCATCTCCTTGGCCTTGGCTTTTTTGTCTTCGTCGTTGGTTGCAGCAGCTGGTTTGGCTGTTGCTTTTTTGGCGCTGGGCTTCGACTCGCTTGCCTTGGTCTTGATTGGTGTAGCCTCTATTATCTCTGCCTTCTTGGCCGAGGCTTTAGTTGTTTTCTTCTCTGCCATATTTTGTTTTGATGTATATATCGCTTATTGTATCGTTACACTCCGCTCAATTAGTGTGCAAAGTTACGAAAAAATCGTGATACACAAGCCGTTTTTCTTATTTTTATTTTGTGTAAGACTATAATTTTGTGTTTTTAGGTGGAAAACGTTGTTTTTATGTTTGCAATGCTGAAATTTACCGGCGTTTTTCGCATGTCCCGCTACCAGTCCTCAAGGTGTTGTGCGGCGGGTGCTGTGAGAGTGCGCAGTCTCGACCTCGCGAGTGCGCAGTCTCGGCCTTGTGAGTGCGCACTCTCAGGGTCGCGTGTGCGCACTCGCGACAACCGATTTTCAGACGTAGCGACACATTTTGTATCTGTAAGGTTAAAAAACTTTATGATAGATGGCTGTTGACTCGCTTTTTTTTTATAACTTTGCACCTTAAACCAAGCAAGATAGGATAAAAATGAAGGAACTTGAACTTAAATATGGCTGCAATCCGAACCAAAAGCCATCGCGAGTGTTTATGGATGAGGGCGACCTCCCGTTTGAAGTTTTGTGTGGACGTCCCGGATATATCAACCTGCTCGATGCCCTCAACAGCTGGCAGCTGGTACGCGAGTTGCGTGCAGCCACAGGCCTGCCGGCAGCAGCATCGTTCAAGCATGTGAGTCCGGCCGGAGCTGCTGTGGCTGTGCCGCTGAACGACACACTGAAGAAGATATACTTTGTCGATGACGTGAAGGTGGCACTCACACCGATAGCCACTGCTTACACCCGCGCTCGTGGAGCCGACCGCATGTCATCGTTCGGCGACTTCATCGCACTGAGCGACACCTGCGACGAAGCAACTGCGCTACTCATCAAGCGGGAGGTGAGCGACGGAATCATCGCACCCGGATACACACCCGAGGCACTCGACATCCTGCGACAGAAGAAGAACGGGAACTACTGCATCCTGCGCATGGACACCAACTACCGCCCGGCTCCGATAGAACGCAAGCAGGTATTTGGAGTGACATTTGAGCAGGGACGCAATGAAGTTGACCTCACAGGCGACAACCTGTTTGAGAACATACCTACCCAAAGCAAAAACCTGACCGACGAAGCCCGACGCGACCTCAAGATAGCACTCATCACACTGAAATACACACAGTCAAACTCGGTGTGCTACGTGAAGGACGGACAGGCAATAGGCATAGGAGCCGGACAGCAGAGCCGGATACACTGCACACGCCTGGCCGGACAAAAAGCAGACCTGTGGTGGCTGCGCCAGTGTCCGAAAGTGATGAACCTGCCATTCCGCGACGATGTGCGCCGTGCCGACCGCGACAACACCATCGATGTGTATATGGGCGATGAATACGAAGACGTGCTGCGTGACGGAACATGGCAGCGATTCTTCACCCAACGGCCCGAACCGCTCACACACGAAGAAAAACGCGAGTGGATAGCCCAAAACCGCAAGGTGAGCCTCGGCAGCGACGCATTCTTCCCATTCGGCGACAACATAGAGCGCGCACACAAGAGCGGTGTGGAATACATAGCACAAGCTGGAGGCTCGGTACGCGACGACAACGTGATCGAAACCTGCGACAAGTATGGCATAACAATGGCAATGACCGGCATACGGTTGTTCCACCATTGATAAAAGCACGACAAGCCAAAAGCAATCATTGATTTTATATGGCAAGCGACAACGAAATACTCTATGCCATGATGAATGGCATCAGCTTTGCAGGCAAGAAGAAAGCCGACTCGAACGCCGACCGCGTGAAGACCAAGGCCCGCAGCAAAAGCTACAAGACCGGAGCACACGGCTCGGGAGCCGCAAAACACAAGGCAGAGATAAAACAGAAAGTAAGAGCTCGGAAGAGCCAACGAAGAAAATAAGGATATGTTAACACTCAAACTCATCACCGAACAGACCGACCGCGTGGTTCGCGGCCTGGAAAAGAAACACTTCCCAAATGCAAAGGAAGCGGTAGAGAAAGCAATTGCCATCGACAAGAGCCGACGCGAGGCACAAACCGAGCTCGACTCATGCCTGGCACAGCAAAAGAAATTTGCTGCAGAGATAGGTACACTCATGAAACAAGGACAGCGCGAGGCAGCCGAGGCCGCCAAGGCTGAAGTGGCAAAACTGAAAGAAAAATCGCAGCAGCTGCAGGCCGCAATGACCGATGCCGAACAACAACTGACGGCACACCTGTGTACCATCCCAAACATACCATACGACATAGTGCCCGAAGGCTCGTGTGCCGAAGACAACGTAGTGGTGAAATCATCGCTGCGCGAGTGTCATGAAGGCGACACCGTAGGCAACTGGACAACAGTGCCGGCCAACAGCGAGGCCAAACTGCCACACTGGGAACTGGCAAAGAAATACGGACTCATCGACTTCGACCTCGGTGTGAAGATTACCGGTGCAGGATTCCCTGTATATATAGGAAAAGGAGCACAACTGCAACGCGCACTCATCAACTTCTTCCTGGCCGAAGCCAACAAAGCCGGATATACAGAAATCATGCCGCCGACAGTCGTAAACGCAGCGTCGGGCTACGGCACCGGTCAGCTGCCCGACAAGGAAGGACAGATGTACCACTGCGAAGTAGATGACCTCTACCTCATACCAACGGCCGAGGTGCAGGTGACCAACATCTATCGCGACGTCATACTCGACGAGAAAGACCTGCCAATCA
>CAMHPM010000305.1 GCA_946187025.1 uncultured Prevotellaceae bacterium | reverse complement strand
CGAACTCAAAGCCAATCCTAACATCATTGTATTCATCGACGAGATTCACAACATCGTAGGCGCAGGCAACCAAGCCGGACAGATGGATGCTGCCAACATGATGAAACCGGCATTGGCTCGCGGCGAATTGCAGTGCATCGGTGCAACCACACTCGACGAATATCGTAAGAGCATAGAGAAAGACGGAGCACTCGAACGCAGGTTCCAGAAAATCATCGTGGAACCAACTTCTGTCGAAGAAACCAAGATTATACTGCACAACATTCGCAGCCGATATGAGGAGCATCACAATGTGACATACACCGAAGAAGCCCTCAACGCCTGTGTAAACCTCACCGAACGATATGTGACCGACCGTTTCTTCCCCGACAAGGCAATCGATGCTTTGGACGAGGCCGGTTCACGTGTACATGTGAACAACATCTTCGTACCTAAGGAGATAGAAGCGCAAGAGCAACTCATCGATGAAGCCATAAAGAACAAAGAGGCATCGGTGAAAAGCCAGAACTATGAGTTGGCAGCCGAATATCGAGACCAGGAGAAGCATCTGCGCGAAGAACTGGCCCGCATGAAAGACTCATGGGCTGCAACCATGACCGAAACCCGCGAGGTGGTAGATGCCGACCAAGTGGCCGAAACCGTGTCTATGATGACAGGCATACCGGTGTCGAAGATGGCACAGGATGAAGGCATCAGGCTTAAAGGTATGCGACAGGAACTGAAATCGAAAGTGATTGCACAAGACCAAGCTATCGACAAGCTCGTGAGTGCCATTCAGCGTAGCCGCATCGGACTGAAAGACCCGAACCGACCTATAGGCACATTCATGTTCCTCGGCCCTACAGGCGTGGGAAAAACATATCTCGCTAAGAAACTTGCAGAACACATGTTCGGCTCGGCTGATGCGTTGGTACGTATCGACATGTCGGAATATATGGAGAAATTCACCGTCAGCCGACTCGTGGGTGCACCTCCGGGATATGTTGGTTACGAAGAAGGCGGTATGCTCACCGAGAAAGTGCGCCGCAAACCATATTCAATCATACTGCTCGACGAAATAGAGAAAGCACATCCCGATGTGTTTAACATCCTGCTGCAAGTGATGGACGACGGACGACTCACCGACTCCAACGGCCGTACAGTAGATTTCCGCAATACGGTCATCATCATGACATCAAATGTCGGTACACGTCAGTTGAAAGACTTCGGACGTGGTATCGGATTCTCTGCTATGGAAGGTATGAACGACCAGCAGGTAAGCCGCAGCGTGATACAGAAAGCTCTCAACAAACAGTTCTCGCCCGAGTTCCTCAACCGCATTGACGAGATTCTCACCTTCGACCAACTCGAATTGAGTGCAATCCTTCAGATTATCGACATCGAGCTCAAAGCCGTGTATCAGCGCATTGAGTCGATGGGCTACACACTTGAAATAGAGCCTGCAGCCAAGGAGTTCATCGCGACCAAAGGATATGACAAGCAGTTTGGAGCACGACCACTGCGACGTGCAATACAACAGCACATTGAAGACGGCATCGCTGAACTTATTGTTGAAGGACAAGTAAGTGCTGGACAGACCATCTTGGCTTATCTTGAAGACAACAAGGTGAAGTTCAAGACAAAATAAAACAAAGCAACACAATAACAACACAAAACAAAATCAACGACAATGGGAGGATTTTTCGGCACGGTATCGACAAAAGAATGTACTAACGACCTGTTCTATGGTACTGACTACAATTCACATCTTGGTACCATGCGTGGTGGTATGTCCACTTACAGCAAGGAAAATGGTTTTATACGTTCTATCCACAATCTTGAATCCACTTATTTCCGTTCAGCATTCGAAGACACACTTGATAAATTCAAGGGGAAGTCGGGAATTGGAATCATAAGCGACACCGATGCCCAGCCTTTGCTCTTCAACAGTCATTTGGGACGCTTTGCAATCGTAACGGTTGCAAAAGTAAACAACAAAGAAGAACTTGCCGACAAACTGCTTAACGAGAACATGCACCTGGCCGAATTCAGCTCGGGCAAAATCAATCAGACGGAGCTAATCGGCTTGCTTATAGTTAAAGGAAAGACATTTGTCGAAGGAATAGAGAATGTGTATCGCGAAGTCAAGGGGTCGTGTTCACTCCTGCTCCTCACCGAGGATGGCATCATTGCCGCACGCGATTCATGGGGACGCACTCCTATCATCATCGGACATAGGGAAGGTGCATACGCTGCCACAAGCGAATCGACGGCATTCCCTAACTTGGGATATGAGATAGAGAGATACCTCGGCCCGGGAGAGATTGTAAGACTGTATGCCGACCATGTTGAGCAATTGCGTAAGCCAAACAAGGGTATGCAGATATGTTCGTTCCTTTGGGTGTATTATGGGTTCCCTACATCGTCATACGAAGGAATCAACGTTGAAGATGTGCGCTACAAGTGCGGACATGTAATGGGAGCCAGCGACCCGACCGAAGTGGATTGTGCATGTGGCATCCCTGATTCGGGTACAGGCATGGCAATAGGATATGCAGCCGGCCACAGTGTTCCGTATCGGCGTGCTATCTCCAAATATACGCCTACATGGCCACGCTCGTTTACGCCAAGCAATCAAGAGCGTCGTGCCCTGGTGGCCAAGATGAAACTCATTGCCAACAAAAACATGCTAAAAGGACAACGTATGTTGTTCTGCGACGACTCTATAGTGCGCGGCACTCAACTCCGCGACAACACAAAGGAGCTCTACGATTGCGGAGCCAAGGAGGTTCACATGCGCATCTCGTGTCCACCACTCATATATGGATGTCAGTTTGTCAATTTCTCACGTTCGAAAGGAGATCTCGAACTCATCACCCGACGCATCATCAAGGAGTTTGAAGGTGACGAAAACAAAAACATAGACAAATATGCAAAGGCCGGGACACCGGAATATGA
>CAMHPM010000304.1 GCA_946187025.1 uncultured Prevotellaceae bacterium | reverse complement strand
CACGCTTCAGAACCACAACTACTTCCACACCAGCTATCAGAATGTGGTGGCACAGGAGTTGGGCGAGGCCGCATTAGCTCTGCAATTGTTCCAGCAAGAACTGCACGGCACTACGAAATGGCACACCAATGCCCTGATGCACAATATCGATGCTGTAAACAAACGTGTGCTTTACAATCTCGCATTGCGTGATGGCGAGCTTGCAATGCCTAACGGCAATGACTGGAGCCTGTTCCTCTACGACCAAATCACCAGTTATTCCACTGCTTCATGCTTCCTGCGCGACAAAGATGCATTGATGCTCGAACAGCAAGCACTGCAACAAATCAAGGCACGACAGAAGACCACCACCGACGGTTCGTGGCTGCTACGTCCCGATGTGGGTGCACGACGCATGGGAGTAGAGGCACACCGAGTGATGATGACATGGCTCATGCACCACATACGGCCTACCACCGACCTGCAACCCACCACCTGGGATGACTTCCTTGCCCGCTATTCCAAGGCAAAGCACTATGAACTGCAAGACGTGGTGACGGCATCGAGTGCTGACAGGTTTGCATGTTTCTCGTGGAGCAAAGGTCTGAAAAGCTATACGGGATACTTCGCACCTACCACAGAAACCGAAAACAACATCGTAGTTCCATTCCGTGCAAACAATACCGGCAACTTCATAGGTTGGTACGAGGTGGAGGGACGACGCACCGATGCAGCCGACAAATGGCACAAAGCTGAGACATTTACCAGCAACATGTATATGATTCAAGGCCGTCTCGACACCAACGGCGGTGCACTGGCCAACAACTACTGCATGTTGGTGACATGGGACAACGTGATAATCTACTTCGATATCGTCCGTGCACTCGAGGATGCAACCATCACCAAAGAGCGTGGCGGACTGCTTGCCATATCAACCGACCCCTTCACCCGAACAACCCGTAGTCTTGTGTACAACAACTACACACATACCGACACTGGTGGCGACATGCTGTTCCGCTTCCAGGCCGACTGGGTAAGCATTGACGAGACGGTGAGTGTGTTGGCACGCCATCATTCACGCCCAAACCTCATGGCTTTTGGCGACAAAGGCAACAACAACTCAATACTCACTTCACGGCTGTATGCATCGTATAGCGACGAGCGTCGTGAGGTGAAACAAGGCGATGTGGTCGATGCCCGCTGCTTTGCATATTATAGCAACACGGGCAACGAGGCTACACAGAATCTCAACAGCGAACTGAAACCCATAAAATCAATGTCGAAGGGATGGCGTGGATGGAGCATTACCGACACCAACGGCTTCACTTATGCCATAATCTATGCACTCGACCACACAGCCAAGACCGACGAGAAGAGCATCACAAAGGAGTGTAGCGATGTGGTAAAGAAGACCAAATCATGTCTTGCCGTGATTGTGGGCAGGCCGGAATCGACAGATGCCGGTGAGGAATACATTTACGAATTCCATCCCATGTATTTTGCCGGTGATGAGAAATAGCCGACCGACACACAAACAAAAGACATTACAAACCAACTAAGTGTTTCACATATTAAAACCTAAGAACTATGAAGAGACTTTTTTTGACAATCGTGTGCTGCATCAGCTTCGTTTCAGCGATGAATGCACAGCAGGAAGAAAAGGGATACACACTGCCCAAGGGTAAGGAAATCTATATCCCAGAGGAACTGCGCGACAACGACTTCACAAGCCGCGACTCGAAGTGGAGCTACTATCGTATGGCCTATACCCCCAACGTGGTGTGCTTCTGGGAGAAAGGCTTTGGCGACGACCTGAGCAAGGCACCCGACCTCGACGGGCACAAGATGACCGTTGACCTCGACAACCTGCTTTCGCGTGTGGAGTATTTCTACAATGTATATCGCGACATGATGGGATTCCTCCTACCAGGCAGTAAGGCCGAGAAGTATCGCATGATGGTGATGCTCAACTACTCGCTCGAAGGTACAGCCTACGGCGGATGCTACGACAACGAGATTGGAGCCTTGTGGATTGCGCCCAACCGCGTGCAGGACAAGACCCTCAACTGCATTGCACATGAGATCGGACACTCGTTCCAGATACAGATTTCATGCGACGGACATGGTGGCGCTGGTGGTGGAGGCATATTCGAGACATCAGCTCAGTGGATGCTTTGGAACGTGAACCCACGCTGGACTACCGACGAGAACTACCACTGGGAGGCATTCAAGAAACTCATTCACCTCAGTCTCTTCAATTCTGAGAACATGTACCACGCACCATTTGTGCTCGAATACTGGAGCATGTTGCACGGACTGACCTACATGGCCGATATGTTCCGTGGCGGACAACGTGGCGAGGACTTCACCCAGACCTATATGCGCATGTACAATGTGGATGTGAAGCAGATGGGCGACGAGTTGCTCGACTGCTACAGCCGTCTCATCACCTTCGACTTCCCCGACAAGCAGAAGGAGAGTCTGCGCTATTCGTGCGAGATGCTGAGCGAAATGACCGACACAGCCGGATGGAAGAAACCTGTGAATGCACCTCAGACTTATGGTTTCAATGTAGATGAAATCACACTTCCAGCCGAGGGTCAGACGGTGAAGGTGCAGTTCCAAGCACTGTCGAAAGCCGACAACATAGGCTACAGATATGGTCTTGTGGCTGTAGATAACGACAACCACGCCACCTACCTCGGTGCCAACTCAGAGCCGAAGAAGACCCTCACCTACAAGAACCCGGGCAACATCAAGAAGCTCTACCTCGTGGTCGTAGGTTGTCCTACCAAGGAGTATAAGCCTGAGTCGTTTGGTTTTGGACGCCGCCGTGGCGGACAAGGCAGCGAAGCACCTAAAGGCCCAACAACATATCCATATATGATTAAATACTAAGGAGCCCCCTCCTTACTCCCCCAAAGGGAGGAGAGGCACACGCCGAAGGGTGGCATTCTAGATAGACTAGAT